>JAUNCV010000028.1 GCA_030526445.1 Bacteroidales bacterium
AAAGATCGTTGCTCAACCGATTGTTCTTCCTGTTAAGCGGGTGCAAAGATAGCGGGTTTTATCGACGATTCCAAATTATTTTGCAAGAATTTTCTAAATTTCATTAAAAAAGGCCAAATATAGCCCCAAAACGCAAAATTCTGTCAGCTATATTTGGCAATTATTTCTAAATCGACCCCTAAATAGCGATAAAATCGTCATTCAGATTCTCTTTTCAACAAAAATGAGGCACATTGTGCCTACACATTATTAATATATAGAGAGGCGATTACTTAATACAACAAAGCAACCATCTTCTCGAGCCAGATTTTGTCGGTTTCATCAAAGGTTTCCAAATGTTCACTATCGATATCGAGCACTGCGACAACCTCATTGTTCTTGAAAATAGGAACAACTATCTCACTTCGGGAAGCCGAAGAACAAGCGATGTGTCCTGGAAAAAGTTCCACATCGGGCACAACTTGCGTTTTTTCGGTTGCCCAGGCAGTTCCGCAAACTCCCTTACCTTTTCGGATGCGAGTACAAGCAAGAGGACCTTGGAATGGGCCCAATACCAACATCTCGTCAATGACTCGGTAGAAACCTGTCCACCAAAATCCAAATGTTTCGTGAATCATAGAGGCCATATTAGCCATATTGGCCACCAAATCGCTTTCTGCCTTCACCACAGCTTCTACTTGAGGATAAAGAGCAGCATATTTTTCCTCTTTGGTGCCCGAAATAATATCCAAATGTTCTGCCATTACTATTTTTTCTTAAAGATTAACCCTGTCCCCAGCTGCTTCTATCCAGATTTCTATAAGATATTGCTTCAGCAACATGAGTAGAGTTTATATTTTCACTACCCTCATAATCGGCTATCGTTCGTGCTACCTTCAAAATACGATCATAGGCTCGAGCCGAGAGATCGAGTTTTACCATCACACTCTGCAAAAGCTTCAACGCTTTCTCATCCAACTGGCAGTGTTCTCGAAGCAAAGCAGGGGTCATCATCGCATTACAATGAATGAGCGGATGCTCTTTGTATCGTTCCTCCTGAATTTTTCTTGCCTTCACAACACGTTCTCTGATAGCCGAAGAGGGTTCTGCAACCGTTGTTTTCGACACTTCATCAAAACTAAGTGGTTGCACATTCACTTGCAAGTCGATTCGGTCGAGCAAAGGTCCGGAAATCTTACCCAAGTATTTTTTCACCTGCAGTTCTGTACAAGTGCACTGATGTGTAGGGGAACTGTAGTAACCACAAGGGCAAGGATTCATAGAGGCAATAAGCATCAGGTTCGAAGGATATGTCACGGTATTTTTAGCACGTGCAATCGTAATCTGCCTATCTTCAAGAGGTTGACGAAGCACCTCCAGGACCGAGCGGTTGAATTCTGGAAGTTCGTCAAGATAGAGTACGCCATTGTGGGCCAGACTCACTTCTCCTGGCATGGGATTGGTACCACCGCCCACCAAAGCAGTGCTCGAAATAGTGTGGTGTGGCGAACGGAAAGGACGTTGAGCTATCAAACCCGTCGAAGCACGCATACCTGCTACACTATGAATTTTCGTCGTTTCAAGTGCCTCTGACAAAGACAAAGGAGGCAAAATACTTGGCAAACACTTAGCCATCATACTTTTTCCTGCACCCGGAGGACCAACCAGAATGAGATTATGTCCACCTGCAGCGGCAATGGCAAAAGCACGTTTAACCTGAGCCTGACCCTTTACATCCTTGAAATCGGCCATAAAACTACGTTCTGCCTTGGCAAACATCTCTCGGGTATTGACCTCCAGTTTCTCGAGTTCACACTTATCAGAAAGGAAGTCGGCAATCTGCTTCAGATTATCGGCTATAAGCACTTCAAGATTATTGACAACAGCTGCCTCTTGTGCATTTTCTCGAGGCACAATAATACCTTTCAAGCCCATCTGACGAGCCAGAATGGCGAATGGCAGACATCCCTTGACCTCCTTAACCGTACCACCCAACGACAACTCTCCCACCAGCATATAGTCTTTCAACTTATCGCTTGGCACGATTTCACCTGCTGCCATAATAGCCACAGCGATGGGCACATCATAAAGCGAGCCCTCCTTGCGCACATCTGCAGGAGCTAAGTTGACAGTAATCTGTTTGCGAGGCATTTTCAACCCCACCTCGCGCATAGCGCTCTCAATACGGTCTCGGCTTTCTTTGACTGCTGTATCAGGAAGGCCAATGATCAAAATACGGCAACCCAAAGCAATAGAGGTTTCACAATAAACCGGAGTTGCTTCAATGCCTTGCAATGTTGCAGAAATCGATGTTACTACCATGGCATACAAGTTTTATTGATGGGTAACGGAGTGTTAATTCTTTTTCAAGCTGGTCGAAATAGATTTGTTTTTCGTCTTGCTTGAATTTATTTTCGAACGTGTCGAACTATACTTAATCGGAGTATTATCCAGCCAATGCGTCAACTGGCTGCCCCAGATGCCGGAGCTTTGAAGATTACCAAATCGGTCAGCCTGAAGATTGTTTGGCAAACTGCTGATATTAAACGACGATAACAGTGGATGCGCAAATCCTCCCTGAACCCAGGCATGCTTTCCAGGCAAACCGTCAACCTTCTGATGCCAAGAGGCGCTGTCTGCTGCATACAAGCAAACAGTCATCAACTCCAGACGATGAGGCTTTTTGTCTGTCTTATCTTTCGAATTTTTCTCAACAAATTCGTCCTCATAGTCATAAAGGCCATAGTTTTGGGCAATTTGGGTGAGCATTTTCAGCGAATCGACCGAAGCTTGGTTGTAGCCAGCCCAGAAAAATATCAGCAAAGACTCCTGCCTTGATTCCAGGAGTGCATAAGTAGTATCGGTCGAAAGCTTCAAAACCTCTCTTGGCAATCGACGATTTCGAACAGCACTTCCCGAATATCGAGCCAATTCCTCATCAATAGCTTGCACCAACCAGGTAGGTTTTGCCTCTACCTTGATTGAACCCAGACAGCGACGCACAAAAAGTGAATCATTGATTCCTTTCATCTGTTCACGCAGCAGCAAAGCTCCTCTTACTTCATGCTTTTCTGCTCGACACATCGAGTCAAGATAATGCTTGCGTTCTGTCTGTCCCAAAGACTTCATTTTATCGTCGTGCTCCTGAAGCCATATATTCAGGCTATCAGTTCCTGCCCACTCGACCTTGCCCTTCTGGTCACACTGAAAACTTATCTGTGCTCCCGGAGTAGCATAGATATGCAATATCTGCTTCTGATAGGCCAAAGTAAGCTCTGACAGTGCCTCTACTGCGCCCTGATACGAGAAGCTTCCCTTCTCAGTTGGCAACATTATTCTCTCAATATTCTCATGATTATCGATCAGAAGAAGCACACTGTCCTGAGTCTGCAAAGAATCCTGAGCAAAAGAGCCCGACAAACGAAAATTCTGTTTTGCGTCTTTGTTGCCACAGGCAACGAGGCACAAAATCATCGTCAGAGCCACCAAGAAATATAATGGTTTACGCATATTCATATCTATATAAGCTTTCTCGATTTTTTAGAAAATACGATACTTAGAGTTATTTCTCTGAGCCACAGCAATACATTCCATCTCGACCAACCATGTTGGACGGCACACAGGAGCCAACGTCAACACCTTAGGAATATCGGGGAAACGAGCATCAAGCTTTGCCTTGACCAGAGGCGCATCAGCCATATCGCGCAGATATACTACCATCTGCATCACATCGTCGAACGATGCCTGTCCCTCGGCCAACAGCACCTCTACATTTTCAATCATACGGTCGGTTTGGCGGTCAATATCTCCCACAAACAACACCTCACCCTTATTATTGATCGAAGCAGTGCCCGAGATATAAAGATGCGCTCTGTCGCCATACTCCATTTTCACTCCTCGTTCGAAAGTTACTCCATACTCGTAGGTAGGATTCAGATGCGTTGAGGCATAGAGATACTGCTGCTGTGCAGGCTCGAAACCGAGCAGAGCGTAAGTTCCCAGCTGCACAATGGCTTGTTGGTTGGCTGGCACACCACCAATACCTGTCGAGGCAATATAGTGAGTCTTCTCGGTAAGTCCCTGTTCGGCAAAATTCTCCTTACGGGCCTTCACCATACCTGCATACTGCGTATCCACATCACGCACATAGAACCAGGTTCGAATGCAGTTCTGAGCAATATGAGCCCCCATTTCTTCGAGCGAAGTCTCATATTTTTCCAGCAAAGATTGTGTCTGCTGATAACTATCGCCCTTGGGTTCAATCAGTCCCCATTGGTACAGATGCTTATAGTCATGGCTCTCGACAACTGTAAAATTGTTTTTACGATATACTTTCTCCGCCCCTTTCACCAGATAGAGCCAAATAGCCACTTTCGAACCATCGAGCAGTGGCTGCTGAATCATAGAAATAGCGATGCTTGAATCATAGATGCGATTATCGGTCCCCGTTCTCGAACGATGTGCCTCTATCACAGGCTGTTGGTTGGCGGCATCGGTCAGGAAGTATCGTTTCAATACGATTTCTGCGCCCTCCAATTTCTCCTGTCCGAGCAATCGGAGTTCTGCCTGATAGATACGTTCCAACTGCGCTTCAAACAGTTCGCCACGAGGTTCGACATGCAACATAACATGATATTCCGAGACGCCTTCCGACGCCCCGGATTTCTCAGGTATATAGAGAGAATATTCGGCCTTAACGCCCAAATCTTCCCAAGAAATAATTTCTCTTTGCATTCAAATATTTTGTTTTACGGCACAAAGATAACCCTTTTTGAGCTATCAGCCAAATATATGGGGCAAAAACAACTTGTTCACACAACTTTTGCGTTCCACAATAGCAATACAATCGAAAACCGATAAAAAAAAGTGCCGAAAGAGGCTTAACCTCCTTCGGCACAAAGACATGATAGATAGTACGGATAGTGGGACTCGAACCCACACGCCTCACGGCACCAGATCCTAAGTCTGGCTTGTCTACCAATTTCAACATATCCGCAGCCAAATCGGCTGAAATATTGCCAGCTTCTTATCTAAAATGCGGCGCAAAGATAGAGAAAATTTTTGGAACTTCCAAATTATTTACTCAAATATTTCTGCCACGTTTTATTCTTTTTTGGGCGGATACTCTTTACGCGTATTATTATTTATATAAGTACGCGCATACTCAATGATATCATCAACATGATTATTAAATGCATTGAGCGAGTCCATTTCTACACGGAAATCGGGAGCAATGCCTGCCTCAATCTGCTTCTTGTTTCGGTCAAGAATTGGGCATGCCGACATGCGAAGACGCCAACCTACAGGCAGCACTGTCTCGAAAGGCATACCACCACCTCCACCGGTACTGTCGCCCACCACTTTTACAATCTTTGGATGAGGCACACCCAGAGAGTCTTTGGTCATTGTTCCGTCAAGCGACTGCATTGCTGCCACAAAGGTGTTAGCAGCACTGAATACCGAACGGTTGGTGAGCACCACTACTGGCTGGGTCGAAGCATCCCAAAAGACACGGTTCTTCTCAGGTTCCAGATAAAGTTCCTTGGGCTCAGAGAACTCGTTATGCCCCGGTCCAGTCTTGTGCTTCATATAGCCATAAACCTGCTTTTCGGTGCAGAATCGGTTGGCTATCAGCGGCACATTGGTGAGTGCACCGCCGCCATTATCGCGTATGTCTATGATCAAACCTTTGGCCTGACGCAGCAGATAAAGCACATAGTCAAGATTAGACTCTCCCACTGCCGAAGCAAATGATGCATAACGAACATATCCCACCGAGTCGGGCAGCATCTGGTAGCGAATGCCCGATGCAATCATCTGGTTGTCCTTCAAGTAGAATCTATCTACAAGGTTGGCATCGAAGTTGGGTGGATAATCTTTGCTCCACTTCCAGTAGCGAGCCACATCAAAGGCTGCATATAAATCAACATGACCATCGCGCAAATTAGCCAGCATATTGCCCATTAGGTAGAACTCGTCGAGCAATGTCTTGACCGAATCGCGGAAATAAGGCTCATAGGCACGATGCACTTTGTTCCAATCGATGTTTTTCTCCTCAAAGAAACAATAGTGTTCATCAACGGCACGCCAACAAGCCTCAAAGTTACCCAACTTGGTGTTCGACATCTCTAGACTGTCGTCATCGAGACATCCCATCATCATAAAGGGCAAAGAAAGAAGTAAGAGGAGTTTTTTCATCGCGCACTATATCTTTGAGGTGAATACTGCCAGGTCCAGCCAAACACAAACAGGAGCGATTGCTGGCGGGTAATAATCTTGTTAATGTCCATCGTTTCTCGATGATACATCATACCCAGGCGCAAAGCCGATCGGCTGTAACGAATGCCAGGAATCACAGTAAAGGGCACATCGGCCGTCAGACGCACATCGATATCCTGCTGGTTGTGCAGTGAGGTGAAGTGCACATTGTGGTCAACGTGCTTCAAATAGAACGTCTCATAATAGGAGGCGCCATATTCTGGCACCAAAGCCCAGCCCAGCAAAGGAGCCTGCACCTGCAGCGTCATGCCACACTTCTTTCCACGCAGGGGGAAGATGTGTCGAGCCATGGCCGAAACACCGCCATTGGTGGTATAACGCACTGTAGCCGGATTGTTGCTGGCCGCCATCTTCAGATTGTAGTTGAAACCCAAATCCAAGCCTGCCACCCAACCCAATGCAAAGGTTGTCTTGGTGTTACTGCTCAAACTGGGTGACCAAAGAAGTCGATGCATCGCATATCGATAGCGAAAACGCCCCATATGAGCCGAAGAGTTGTCCGACTTGTCGTCGGCGCCAAACATCATTTCGCCATCAATGAGTTGCTGATTCTCCCATTTCATCGATCGCATCAAGCGGGTTCGCTCAAAACGGATGTCAAGAGCCGTTCCTTTATACAGCAACGGAGTGAGATAGGTGTCGCGCACATCGCCCTTACCCACACCCAAAAGAATTGATGAGGTCACTGGACGAGACTGGGTCTCTTCCACAGGCTCTGTCTCCTGAGCCCAGAGTCCGTTAGAACAAGCTGCCAAGCTCAGCAGGATCGACAGAAGTTTCTTCTTCATCAGCGTCGTTGTTTTCGTTATCAATATCGGTTTCTGGCTCAGGCACATGGGTTGGTGGCAGTTCCTCGATGAGCGCCACTTTCCAGTTAGCCACCTTCTTGCCCTTGGTGCCAATGCTACGCACTGGTATAAAATCCTCAGCCTCAATCTCTATCGGCTCGCGGAAATCGTCAGGCTTGGCAAAGGTGAAACGGAAGCGAGGATATGCAGTCTGCGAAAGGTATTCCATCGTGAATCGCTTGCCTTCGCCCAGCATGCTCTGTTTCGTAGGTTTGGCATCGAGTGTAGAGCGCTTGATGTTGTGCAGACCGGTTTCCCAGTCTTTCATCACCATAGTCCACACCTTCAGTGGGTCATATTTCTCAATGATGAGCACATCCTTTTCATAGTGGTTGGTCTCCTCAAAAGTAGTAATATAATACTCGTAGTTTTTGAGAACCACCAGAATGCGGTCTTCGCTCAGGAATTCGCCCAAAAGTTCACCTTGATTGTCATAGTTGATGCGATGCACGTCAGCATCCCACCATACCTTTCGTCCACCCAGGGTCGAACCGCCATGCTCCTTCACCGTAATTTTCTGCACATCAGCACGTGTCAGGAGCAAGCCCTTCGAACCGCGACCACGAATAGGCACTTCGGCAAAATCTCGGTCGAAGCTCTTGGTGCGTGCCAACTTATTCAGGCTCTTGATTGTGATGCGAAGCACTTCGGCCTCACCATTGAAGTTTACGCTGAAATAGGCAATCTTCGAACCTGGAGTACCCTGCGTGAGGTCATACATTTTATCGCGCTGCACACTTGTGATGTTAAATCGCTTGATGTAGTGTGGAGCCATTGCCCCCTTGCCATCGCGATACACCACATTAAATATGGTGCGCAAATCGGTTTTGCGATACACATTGACATAGAGCACATCCTTATCCACAAAGATCTTTTCGGCCACCTTGACCACCTTATACTGGCCATTCTTGTAAATGACCAGAATCTCGTCAATCTCCGAACAGTTGCAAATAAAGGTCGATTCTGAAGGCTTCAGACCGGTACCGATAAAGCCATCGCTCACATTGTGATATAGCTTCAGGTTGCTCTCAATCACCTTGGTAGCATCCACTGAATCGAAATTGCGGATTTCGGTCTGTCGTGGATGATCCTTACCATACTTCTCCTTCAGGTGTTCAAACCACTTGATGGTGTAGTCGGTCAAGTGCTTGAGGTTCTTCTCAATCTCCTTCACCTTCTTCTTGGTGTTGGCAATATCCTCCTCAGCCTTTTGTGCATTAAACTTATGGATACGTGCCATCTTGATATCCTCCAGATGCAAGAGGTCTTCGCGAGTCACTTCACGCACAAAGTTTGGCTTCCAAGGCTCCAGACGCTTATCAATATGAGCCAAAGCGCTGTCAATGTCCTTGGCCTCTTCATATTCCTTATCCTTATAGATACGCTCCTCGATAAATATTTTCTCGAGCGAAATTGTCATAAGGTGCTCCAATGCCTCCTGTCGCTGAATCTCGAGTTCAGCCTTGAGGGCATTGCGGGTGTTTTCTGTACTTCGGCGCAACAGTTCACTCACAGTGAGGAAGAGAGGTTTCTTGTCACAGATCACACAGCAGTTAGGCGAAACCGAAACCTCGCAGTCGGTAAAAGCATAGAGCGCATCAATGGTCTTATCGCCCGAAACACCTGGCATCAAGTGCACCAAAATCTCGGCCTTCTCGGCTGTAAAGTCTTCAAACTTACGAATCTTGATCTTGCCCTTATCAATGGCCTTCTTGATCGATTCGATAAGCGTACCCACAGTTTTGCCGAAAGGCACATCGCGGATAGCGAGTGTCTTCTGGTCCACCTTCTCAATGCGGCTTCTGATCTTTACGGCACCGCCACGACGGCCATCCTGATAGCGACTCACGTCGATCAGGCCACCGGTTGGGAAATCTGGATATATCTGGAACTCCTCGCCACGAAGATAGGCGATAGAGGCATCGAGCAGTTCGTTGAAGTTGTGAGGAAGAATCTTCGATGACAAACCTACTGCAATACCCTCTACACCCTGTGCCAGCAGCAAAGGGAATTTGATAGGCAAATTGATAGGCTCCTTCTTTCGGCCATCATACGAAAGCTGCCAAGGTGTAATCTTGTTGTTAAAAGCCACCTCAAGGGCGAACTTCGAGAGTCGGGCCTCAATATAACGAGGAGCCGCTGCGGCATCACCTGTAAGGATGTTGCCCCAGTTACCCTGACAATCTATGAGCAGGTCTTTCTGTCCCAACTGCACCAAAGCGTCACCAATCGAGGCATCGCCATGTGGATGGTACTGCATAGTCTGACCCACGATGTTGGCCACCTTGTTGTAGCGTCCATCGTCGATCACATTCATTGCATGAAGGATGCGTCGCTGCACAGGCTTCAGGCCATCGACCACATGAGGCACAGCGCGTTCAAGGATTACGTAAGAGGCATAGTCAAGGAACCAGTTCTGATACATGCCACCCAGATGATGAATTTTGTCTTCACCCTCCTCGTCGTCGTTATGTGGTTTGTAGCCGTTGCTCGAAGCCGCAGCCTCTTCTTCAACGTTATTTTCGTCGTCGTTAACGTTTTCGTTATCGTCGTCTAAGATCAATTCTTCGTCGTCACGCATAGTATTAGTAATTTGGATGCAAAGGTAACTAAAAAATAGAAGATAATCAAGAAATTGGATAGAAATTTGGAAATTCCTTCAAAAGTTATTACTTTTGCGGCACAAAAAAGCAAAAACAAACTGCACCAAGTGCAAAAATATTCTGAATATGGTTAAGCACATCATCCTCTGGAAGCTTCGTGAAGACCTCACCGAAGCAGAAAAAGAAACCGTTAAGGCTGGTATCAAAGAGGGTCTGGAGGGCCTTTTGGGCCAGGTTCCAGGTCTTGTCGAAATCAAGGTAAACATCAGCGGTCGTCTCGATTCATCGAACTGTGACGTGATGCTCGACAGCACCCTCGAAAGCCCTGAAGCTCTGAAGGGCTATGCCGTTCACCCTGCTCATGTGGCTGTGGCCAATGGCAAGGTTCGTCCATACACCTGCCAGCGCACTTGTCTCGATTTTGAAATTTAACGAACTCAGAGACATTCACACGCATCACCCTAACCGGAACGATGCACTCCTCTCGCTATCGCCCGAAAAGGCGATGGCGGGATACTCTTTGCCCTTCAGCCTGGAGTTGCATCCCTGGCAGGCGAGTCCTGCATTGATCGAGCAGTTCAGGCAAGCGGCCGAAACGCTTCAGTCCGCCCCCAATCTCTTAGCCATTGGCGAGTGCGGGCTCGATAACAAATGCGGCACCTCCCTGCCCCTTCAGACCGAGGCCTTCCGTGAGGCTTTGTCTGCGGCCCGAAGACTGCAGTTGCCTGTCATCATTCATTGTGTGGGCTATTGGGCCGAAATGATGCAGTCTGTGCGCGAAGTGCTGGGTCCCTCCTATCCACACCCCATCATTATCCACGGCTTCCGCAAAGGGCCTCAGTTGGCCCAGCAGTTGCTCAAGGCGGGCTTCTCTATCTCCTTGGGCCAACACTACAATGCTGCCGTTCGGACTCTTATCCCCGAAGACAGACTCTATTTTGAAACCGACGAAAACCCGATATTACATTTATGAAATTCAGCGAATTAGATCTCGACGAGGGCGTTATGCAGGCGCTCGAGCACATGCACTATAAAGAATGTTCGCCCGTACAGGAAAAAGCCATTCCTCCTGTGTTGGATGGCGACGACGTCATTGCCGTAGCGCAGACAGGCACAGGCAAAACTGCGGCCTACCTGCTTCCCATCCTCTCGTGCCTGAACCGTTATCGTTACCCATCCGATGCCATCAACTGTGTCATTATGGCTCCTACCCGCGAGCTGGCTCAGCAAATTGACCAGCAGATGCAGGGCTTCTCTTATTATGTCGATGCCTCGAGCGTAGCTGTCTATGGCGGCGGTGAGGGTCGCGACTTTGCCGAACAGAAGAATGGTCTCACCCGTGGTGCCGATGTGGTTATTGCTACTCCAGGTCGCCTCTTGAGCCACATCAACCTCGGCTATGTCGATCTCAGTCAGGTGGCTTTCTTTGTACTCGATGAGGCCGACCGCATGCTCGATATGGGTTTCTATGACGACATCATGGCCATTGCCAAGCTCCTGCCCCACGATTGCCAGAAGATTCTCTACAGCGCCACCATGCCTCCTAAGACCCAGAAACTGGCCGAAGCCATCATGTGGCACCCAACCGTAGTGAAGATTGCCGTATCAAAACCTGCCGAGAAGATTCACCAGCAGGCCTGCATCTGCTTCGAGCCTCAGAAGGTACACATGGTGATTCGTGTGCTGAAGAAGTTCTTTGGCGGCAAACCCGATGGCTTTGTCAAAGACGAACTGCTCAGGAACCCCGAAAAGCGCGTTGTGGTCTTTGTGAGCAAGAAACTCAAGGTCAAAGAGGTACTACTGTCGCTCCGTAAAAAAGGATTCCAGGTAGCTGCCATGCACAGCGACCTGGACCAGAAAGAGCGTGAAGAGACCATCAACGCCTTCAAGGCTGGCCGTGTCAATGTCCTTGTGGCCACCGACATTGTGAGCCGTGGCATCGACATCACCGGCATTCAGCTGGTTATTAATTATGATATGACCCACGACCCAGAAGACTATGTACACCGTGTGGGCCGAACCGCCCGTGCCGATGCCGATGGCGAGAGTGTAACCTTCGTTTCGGCCAACGACCGCCGCGAAATGCGCAAGTTCGCCCAGCTCGAGAAGTTCTTAGAAAAAAGACTCGAGCGCATTGAAGTGCCCGAGTCTTTAGGTGGTTGTAATATTACTTCTTGCGAGAACGCTCCAGCTCCTGAAGGTTCTCAAGCTTCTTCTTCTCAAGGAACTCGTAAACGCCGCAAAGGTGCTCCTTCACGCGGCCGTCAGAGAACTCATAAACCTTCTCAACAAGGCCGTCAAGAAAATCACGGTCGTGACTCACAACAATAAGTGTTCCATCATAATCCTTAAGCGCCTGCTTAAGGATATCTTTTGTCTTCATATCGAGGTGGTTAGTCGGCTCATCGAGAATGAGCAGATTAACTGGCTCGAGCAGAAGCTTCACCATGCAGAGGCGCACACGTTCGCCACCTGAAAGCACCTTGACCTTCTTCTGCGTATCCTCGCCGCCAAACATGAAAGCACCCAGCAAATCACTGATCTTCTTTCTGATTTCGCCCACAGCCACATCATCGATGGTCTGATATACAGTCTTCTCTTCGTCGAGGAGCGAAGCCGAGTTCTGGGCAAAATAACCAATCTGCACATTGTGGCCCACAGTGAGCTGACCCACATGCTCAATCTCGTTCATGATGGCCTTCACCATGGTCGATTTACCCTCACCGTTCTTACCCACAAAGGCAATCTTCTGACCACGTTCAATCATGAAGGTAGCCTGCTTGAAGATGCAATCCTCTTCGGTCAGAGGCTTGGCATAACCTGCACCACACTCTTCGGCAATGACAGGATAGGTGCCCGAACGAGGCGATGGTGGGAACTTGAGGCGCAATGCACTTGTATCCTCCTCATCCACTTCAATAATCTCAAGTTTCTCGAGCCACTTCACCTTACTCTGCACCTGGAAGGTCTTTGAGTAGGTGCCCTTGAATCGCTCAATAAACTCCTTGGCCTCGGCAATCTGCTTCTGCTGGTCCTCATACTGCTTCTGCTGCTGCATGCGGCGCTCTTTTCTGAGTTCCAGATAGTGGCTATACTTAGCCTTGTAGTCATAAATACGACCCAAAGTCACCTCAATGGTACGGGTGGTGATGGTGTCAACAAACTTACGGTCGTGGCTAATGAGCACCACTGCCATTGGGCTGTTCATGATAAAGTCTTCGAGCCAGCCAATCGATTCGATATCAAGGTGGTTGGTAGGCTCGTCAAGGAGCAACACGTCTGGGTTCTGCAGCAAGAGTTTTGCCAGCTCAATGCGCATACGCCAGCCGCCTGAGAACTCAGAGGTTGGACGGTTGAAATCCTCACGCTTGAAACCGAGACCCAGCAACGCCTTCTCCACATCCTCCTCAAAGTGAGTCATGTCAATGGCATAGAACTTCTCGCTCATGGTGGTTACTTTCTCAATGAGGTCCATATACTCCTGGCTCTCATAGTCGGTGCGAGTGGCGAGCTGGTTGTTCAGTTCGTCAATCTCAGCCTCCATAGCATGCAGGTGAGCAAATGCCTGGCAAGCCTCCTCAAACACCGTGCGGCCATCTTCGGTCATCAGGTGCTGTGGCAGGTAGCAGATGGTGGTGTCTTTTGGGCACGACACACTGCCGCGGGTAGCGGTTCGCACACCTGCCAGAATCTTCAGCAGCGTGCTCTTGCCCGCACCATTCTTACCCATCAGGGCAATGCGGTCCTTCTCATTGATTACAAACGAAATGTCCTTAAAGAGGGTTGTTCCTCCAAATTCGACTGTGAGTCCGTCAACACTTACCATAATATATTATAGGAATATAGAATAATCAAAAAAAATGTCCCGAATGGTTCGAATATTCGAAAATTCGGGATTCTTATCTTTTCAGGGCACTGGGTCATAACCCGAACCGCCCCAAGGGTGACATCGCATAATGCGTTTAATAGCCAGCCAGGTGCCCTTAATGGCACCATACTTCTGTATAGCCTGCAGTGCATAGGTCGAGCAGGTTGGCGTATAGCGGCATGCCGGCGGTGTGAGGGGCGAGATATAGTTCTTATAGAACATAATCATCGCAATGAGGATGCGTTTCATTCCAGTTTCTTTTCAAGGTTATGAAATATCTTCTGCATCTTCTCTTGCGTTTCGTGGAAAGAGATGAACTTATTGTCCACATAAATCATGGCAAAAGCCAGTTTGCAGTGCGCCTCTTCACACTTGGCTATCAGTTCGGGCTTGGCCAGACGGTATGCCTCGCGCATAATTCGCTTCATGTGGTTTCTGTCCACCGCATGCTTGAATCGCTTCTTGGGCGCCACCGTCATAATGGCAACGCGTGCCTCCTGAGGGTCATCCTCGGGCAGCACGCGATAAGTTATCCTGTATGGAAAGACTGTGAAACTGCTGCCCTTAGCAAAGAGTTCGCTAATGGCGTTGCGCAAATAGAGGCGCTCACTTTTGGGCAGAGTAAACTGTTTCACTTTATTATTAGTCGCTAAGATCCATCAAATATTTGTGCAGTGCCATTGGCATTGAAGGGCACAGCATGGTTGGAGCCTCGATATCTACACGCAGACCACGTTCCTGTGCTGCTGCGAGGGTCGATGGGCCGAAGACAGCAATCTTCTGGTCGCCCTGCTCATAGGCAGGATGGTTCTCATAAATCGAGGTGATGCCAGTTGGGGTAAAGAGGCAGAGCATGTCATACGACTCAATCTCTTCGGGCGAAATCTCTGCGCTCACGGTGCGATACATTACCGCAGTGGTCACATTTACCTTGGCCTTGGTGAAGATAGAGAGATCCTCCTTGTGCACATCAGCAACCGGCATGATAAACTTCTCTGAGTTGTGCTTCTTCATCACCAGAGCGAGGTCAGACAACACGCCAGTCTTCGAGAAATGCACCTTACGCTTGCGGTAGGTGATATACTTCTGAAGATAGAGTGCAATGGTCTCTGAGAGGCAGAAATACTGCATATCCTCAGTGATAGGGGCGCGAAGCTCTTCACAGAGGGTGAAAAAGTGATCAACGGCAGTGCGCGATGTGAGCACTACGGCCGAATAGTCGGGAACGAAGATCTTCTGCTGACGAAATTCCTTAGCTGAAAGCACCTCAACACGAATGACAGGCTTAAAGGTAAGGGTTACTCCAAAGTTCTTCTCCAAGTCCCAATACTGAGAACGTTCTGCAGGCTTTGGCTGCGATACCAGGATATTCTTAATTTCCAATTTCCGGCTATATTATCGAGTTAATAATTGAAAAATCATCACCATAGGTGCGATTTCGAGCGTGCAAAGATACAAAAAAAGAAAGAACAATGTGCTCAATCCACCCCAAAATATCTTAATTCCGCTGAAAATGAACAGAATTTGTATCATAATGAAAGTCAGTGAAAGCAAAACCGTCGATGTTTCCACCTCTATCAGACCTATCATCTCAAACAAGAAACACAACAGCGTCAGGGGCGAAAAGAGAATATGAACCGCTTGATACACACGATTCAAAATCTGTATTCCTTCGTGCGAAGAGAACAGATATCCCCACCAGTTGAAAAGCAGTTGCTGCACAAAAACCCAGCCCACGGGTATCAGCAAACACACGCCCAGCAGCCACCACGACTCTTCGGTAGGATACTGCAGTTGCTCGGCCGGATTGGTCGAAAGCAAAAGGAAAACATGCAGCCCCGCAAAGATAAAAAGCTGCAGCATCATCAGGATGCGGAGGGTATAGTATTTGCTTTCAGGCTTCTCGAAGGTTCGGGCACTGCGGGTTTCAAACACCTGCCCCACCAGACCTCTCATCAGGCCAGGAGCCAGAACGGCCATGGCATTGACCAGAAGAAAGGCCAACACCAGCAATTCGAGCACTATATTGGTCGAAAGATGCGAAGGAACCAGAGTCATATAATCTATTGTGTAAAAGCTTTATTGAAGCGGCAACATCTGATAGGTTGCCATGATTGGATAGTGGTCCGAAAGTTTCTCTTTCACCACCTTTATA
>JAUNCV010000219.1 GCA_030526445.1 Bacteroidales bacterium
AGATTGAGGCATCGTTACGCAAGTACTGGTAGAGCAACTGCGGAAAGACTCCAACTCGCTCAACCGTCAGCAACAGGCGCACACAATAGGAATAATCTTCGCAGAGCAGACAAGGATCGAAATGTATCTCTGGATGCTGCATAAGGAAGGAGCGTCTCACCATCTTGCGCCACGACTCAAAACGATGATGCAAAAGGTAATTGCGCTCACCCATAGGCACAATCTCCTCACCCGGCTGATAGCCATAGGTGTCTTCAACAACCTGGCCATTGGGATGCAGCGTGCGTGTACCCCAATAAATCAGATCATACTCTGCAATTTCCTGCTTATCGAGCAAATTGTTCAGCGCCTCGGGGATGTATGCATCGTCCAAATCGGCAAAGAGTATCCATTCGCCCCGGGCGTGCTGAAGGCCAATGTTGCGACACTCTCCCAAGGAGACTCTTGCCTTAAGCAAAACTACTCGCAAACGGGTATCTTCTAACCCTTCGCACACCGACACACCTTTGGCCACCGACTCTTCGCTGGCATTATCAATGAGTACTATCTCAATGTCATTTCGGTCTGGTAGGCTCTCGAGAAAACGCCGTACCAACCCTAAATCCAGATTCCAGTAGGCAAGCAGGATAGAAAACTTAATCATAATTACAATGTCTTATAAAGATGAAAGCTCCATCGGTACAACATATTTCTTAGTCGCCAAAGCACCTGATGATTAACATGATGGAAGAGTTTCCAGAAAGGCTCCTCGAAGGTCTCCAGCCAGTGACGCTTAAGCCAACTGCCTTCATAGAGATGGATGCTGTAAGTGTTCGAGGTGATATTAACCTGACGCGAGCCATAATTCATGGGGCAGAAATACTCTGGCGGGTAGACTAGAATCTCCTCACAACGAATGACCTCGCTACTCTGACGGGCTCCCTTTTTTAAGAAGTATTCAGTTACAATATCGACCACAGTGGGCAACTTTAGGGTGCCTGAAGGCTGAATCAAGTGCATCTGTTCGTAAATGTTCAGAAAATCATAGTACACCTTCATCTTGGGATAGGCACCAAGGCCCAGACCAGCAGCGATTCTCAAGCCCAAGACATCCCACTCTGGTTCGCAACCCATAAAAGGGCCTGCAGAGACAATAGGCTCGAAGTCGCGCAGCAGCTCAACATCGGTGTCGAAATAGAGGCCACCGTGGTGATACATGATCCAGAAACGGGCATAGTCGCTCACAAAGGCCCACTTTTTCAGCATATAAGCCTCATGAACGAAGGGGCAACAATGCACATCGAAGTTAGATTCATTCCACTCCTTTATTTCATATCCCGGCAAATACTTTCGCCAGGATTCAATACACTTTTTTGCTTTATCTGGCAAAGGATTACCACCAAACCAGCAATAGTGTATCACTTTAGGTATCTTTGTAGACTGTGTCATAATTAGAAAAAGGGGATTCGAAAAGTACTGAACATCACTCTCATATAGGAGAAAAGGCACGTCAGGATGTTGGGTTTACTACATATCGACCATAGAAAGTCCCATGAACTGCACCTGTTTGTATTTGCCCAATTCTGCCTTAATAGTTTCATACTTCTGCTGAAGCAGCTGAGCATCAAACTTATCAGGATTGCGTTTCACCTCGGCCACCGTGGCCACTTTATCTATATCATTGAGAGCTATCAAGTCAATCTCATTATTGCCTTTGCGGTCCCAATAGTGCCCCACCGCTGTGACGCGTTCCTCTTCGTAATATTTCTGGCGGAAATATTGCTCGAGCACAAAACCCGAGTAGGTGGCATAGTCGCGTTCTATGATTTCGAGCAACATGTCACCTCGCTCCATTTCTACCAATGCCTGGTTAGACAAGATGAACCGAAACCAGAAACGCAGGAAGCAATCCTCGACATACCATCGGATATTCCTGCTACCCGCCTTGCTGAACATAGGCTGCAACTTGTGCACATAGCTGTAATCTTCGTCAAGATTGCGCAGATAAGGACCTGTATTCTTGCCTATGATATTATCAATCTGACTCTGAACAGTCATTCCACCTGCAATGAGTTGCAGAATACTCAGGTAGTTGGCATAGTCCTTACCGAACTCAGACATGATCAGTTCTGTGCCTTCGTTGAGGAAAGGGCTTCCTGGCTGGGTAAAATGACGGAGCATCTTCTCCTTGGTAGTTGCTCCTGCCTCCATGAGTTGCCCCACATATTTGGCCACACCGCCTGTCAGCATATAGAGGCATAGCAAATCTTCGGGAGTATAGCTAGGATTGTAGTCAAGCAATATCTGCTTAATAACACTTATGCGAAAAGGTTTGAGTTTAATATCGCAATCCTTACGTCCGTAGAGTGGC
>JAUNCV010000220.1 GCA_030526445.1 Bacteroidales bacterium
AGGCACTATCACGCAGACATTGAGCCTCCTTCATGATCCACATGTTCTCATGCTCAAGGTTCTCAGGCTTGAACACAGGCAACTTGCGCCAACAGCTCTCGGCCAGATAGACGTAGAATTTCTCAGTGTAAAGAGGAATCTCAAGAACGCCCTGACGGATATTGTCCGAAATAGCGATGCCAGCATCTATTTCTCCCTTCATGAGCGCATCGAGCATAAAGCCTGCCTTCATCTCCTTGACGGTCAGATCGACCGATGGATAACTCTCACGATAGTTCTTGATGAATTTGGGCAGGAGATAAGGGGCGATGGTTGGGCCAACAGAGAGAGTGAATGAACCTCCGACTTCACCTTTGCCTTCGCTCACAATCTCGGTGATGCGGTCGGTCTCCATCAAGGCCTTTTGTGCTTGGCAGATAATCTTTTCTCCAGCCGTGGTGGGCTTCACCATCTTGTTCGAACGCTCGAAGATGCGCACATCCAGTTCCTCCTCCAGTTTCACAAGCATGGCGCTCAGCGTTGGCTGTGAGATATTACACGCATCAGCCGCTCTCGCAAAATTGCGAAAGCGGTCGATGGCTACGATGTATCTTAGTTGTTGTATTGTCATTTCACTACTTTTTTTCCTGCGGCTATCCAACCATTATAACCAGGATCCAATTCGATGACCTTGAATCCATTCTTGACCAAAATCTTAGCTGCGTTCTTGCTTCGTTTGCCACTTCTGCAGTTCACGGCAATGGTCTTGTCTTTGGGCAGGGTAGAGGTGGCCTTCTGTTCGAAATCGCTCTTCAGCACATCAATATTCAATGCCTTCTCGATGTGACCCTCGGCAAACTCTTCGGCAGTACGCACGTCGAGACGCACCACCATGGTGTCGGCAATGGCCTGTTCATAGGCTTCTACCGAAAGGCTCTCGTAGCCTTTGTTGTTGTTATTCTGAGCTTGGCAAGAGAAGAGGCTCAGGAGTGCAGTCAGGATGCTCATGATATAAAGTTTTTTCATTTTGTGTATTGACTATAAACTGTTTGAAATGATATTTTTCAAATCGTTGAAGCTCATTGCTCCGCTCTGGCGCCAGAGCACCTCGCCACTGCGGAAGAGCATAAGTGTTGGAACTGACTGGATGCGATAGTTGTCGCAGAGCTCTTCGTTCTTATCTACGTCGACTTTGATGATTTTGATATTGTCGCGAAATTCGAGTTTAAGTTCCTCCAATACTGGGTGCATCATCTTGCAAGGGCCACACCATGTGGCATAGAAGTCAACCAGAGTGAGCTGGTTGCCATTGATTATTTCGTTGAACTGTGCCATAATTGTTTACTTGTTTTTGAGTTTACAAATCATTTGTGTCATATTTCCCATCGGACAGAACACGCACCAGGTGCGAGGACGATAGATGACCGTGAGTAAGACGCTCACGATGAGCGAGGTGAGCATGATGCCGTAAAGGCCGAAGGCGAACTGTGCCACCCATGGCTCAACTGCTACGGGGTAGGCCCAATGCCAGGGCACATCGAATGTCTACAGCAGGTGGATGGTCTCATGCAGGGATTCAATGCCCTTCGCCACATGAACTGTCAGGACGATCATCTGAACGAAGAAGAACATGATTTTTGACGCCGCAAAGGTACGCATTTTATTATAGATGAACAAATGTCTGCATCTATATTGTTATAGATGTTGTCTATTATGGTCTAATTCTTTCGATATTGTCACTATGGGGAAAGCAGAATTTTCATTCATGAATTGAGATAAATGTTCTTACTTATGACAATATGTTTTGCTAAAAACACCAATGTGGCGCGAATTGCAAATAAATTGGCGCGAATTATCATTCGTTATTTAGAAAAAAAGCGTACCTTTGCGCCATGATTCGATATAATTTTGAACGACAATTCATAGAAGTCTTCCGCCAGAATGGGTTGGATCTTGGACTTTTGCTCCGCAGGTGCAGTTTGCCTGAGGATATGTTTGGTCGTGCCAACGTATTGCTCACGGGCGAAGAATATTTCCGTGTTGTGGAACAGGCCGGGCAAATGGCATCAAGCGAGAAGGTGGTGCTGAGCATTGCGAGTGCCGAACATGTTGAGACCTTCATCCCTGCATCGTTTATGGCCTATTGTTGCGATTGTGGTCTAAACTTTCTCCGTCGCTTTGCCGAGTATGATAAGCTTGTAGCTCCTGTGCGCATTCATATTGAAGAGACAGGGGATGAGGTTAGCCTCACATTGAAGGCAGTGCCCGATTCGCGCCAGTTACCTGCTGTAATGGTAGAGTTCAAGATGGCCTATTGGGTGAATATGCTTCGAAACGCTACTGGCCACAATATCTGCCC
>JAUNCV010000029.1 GCA_030526445.1 Bacteroidales bacterium
ACGGAAATTCGAAATAGAGAAGTCAATCAGCATAATTCTATCGTTTTAACCGGTTTCATCGATTGCTTAAAATGCAATTTCTGCAATCCGAGTGCAAATATACTCATTTCGCCGCAATCTTACAAGGTTTTCTTCTTTATTTTAGCATAATTAACTAAACAAAGAGAGGAAATTTGCGAAATTGGTTGCCAATGTTGCAATTTTGTGTGCCAACAAAAGAGGAAACTCGCTGTGGCTAAGGTATAAGCACAACAATAGCGACCTCCGTAGAAGCCGCTATCGGTAAAGAGAAAAACAAGGCCGTTATTCAGCCTTGTCTGGAGTTTCGTAGATGTGAGTCGCAACCAGGATGATGCGGTTGTGCTTCACGCCTTCTGCATCGGTGTACTCATCGGGCTTGAAAAAGCCATTGATGGTTACGTGCGCACCTTTGGTGAGAAGTTCGAAAGAGCTGGTATTCTCGTTCTTGCGCCAAGCCTCTACATTCAGGAAGGCTGTTACGCGAGTCGGCTCATCGCCATTTTTCTCGGTACGGCTAACAGCCAAGGAGAAGCGAGCCAAGCTGGAGGTTGTAAACTGACGGATCTGAGCGTCCTTACCTACGATACCTGATACTACGAAGTTGTTCTCAATCTGTTTCATGTCAATGAATTTTAGAAGTTAGACAATCAATTTTTACAATACCAGGACGAGGTTGCAGAGAGAGGGTAAGCCAAGAGAATGCCAAGATTACTCGTTTTCTTGTTGCCTGTCTGCAAGAAAAAGGAAGAATCTTGGAAAGAGCCTATTGGCAAAAGCGAAGCTGTCCCGTAGCATGAGACATCATGTGCTGCTGCCTACCTTTGTATTGGAAAAACGATTGTGACTTCGGCCAAAATTCAGACGTGAAACAGGTTGGAGCAAGAACAGCTACAAGGTTCGGGAAAGGACGCGAACGCAGGTAAAACTACGCTTGCACGTCTAATCGTGTTCAGTAAAAAAAAAAAAAAGATTTGAGCCCTTACAAAGCCCTATGCATGAGGCTGCAAGAACGTAGAATTTCTGCAGAGCTTTCTTTTGCAGAAGTGGCAAAAAATGATGTAAGCCCAAAATGCAGAAGTAAGCTGCATATTTGTAGGTAACTATACTACGAAATTACATTCGAAGAGATATAATTTATCTGCTTATCTGTGATTTTATATCCGAACTGATGTAAATCGTTTAATTGAGATAGGTTCTCGCTGGATAAGCGCAATAAAACACATAAAACAGGCCATATAGAAGGCAAAACAGGCCGATTTGCATCAAAATAGTCAACTTTGGAACAGAAAAACAAGATTTTCTTCGTTTTCTATTCCAAATTTTACTACCTTTGCACCATGATAATGGATTTAGAACATATTGGCAACATCCCAATCAGCACGCAGACGGTAGCTTCCCTGTTCCCCGAATTGGAGGCTGGCAACCAAAAGGTGCGCAGTCTTGAGGCGGCAGGCAAGGTCATCCGTCTCAAGAAGGGGCTTTATGTGGTTGACCCGAAGATTTCGCGAGTGCCGTTGTCCACTGAGCTCATCGCAAACCACCTCTATGCTCCTTCGTACGTCTCCATGCAGACTGCCTTGCGCTACTATGGTTTGATTCCCGAAGCGGTTTATACCACCCAGTCCATGACCCTGAAGCATACGCGCAGCTTCGACACACCCATTGGGCGTTTCGAGTATCAGATGATGTCGCGCGAAGCCTTTCACATCGGCGTCACGAGCATCAACAAGCAGTCGTATGCCTTCCTAATGGCTACACCCGAAAAGGCCCTCTGCGACCTTATCGCCAACTCGCCCAAGGTCAACCTCCGCTATCTGAAGGATGTAGAGACCTATCTGGAAGAGGACATCCGAATGGACATGGAGGACTTCCTCCGAATGGACGTCACCCTCTTTGAGCGTTACGCCCAGGTAGGCAAGAAAGCCAATTCTATTGCAACCCTGATAAAGTATCTGAAAAGATGACAAACGAGATATTCAACCAAATGCTGTCGGCCTACGACCTGACGACCGAACAGCAAAAGCGCAACGCTACCTTCGAGGTAAACCAGCAGATCATCCTTGCCGGTCTCTATAATGGAGGCTTCTTCAACGAGGCAGCCTTCTACGGAGGCACCTGCCTGCGCATCTTCCATGGTCTGCAGCGTTTCTCCGAGGACATGGACTTCTCCCTCCTTGCTCCGAGCGACAAGTTCGACTTCACCCAATACTTTCAGCCCATCGTCGACCAATTTGCCATGGTAGGACGAGAGGTTGAGATCAAGAAGAAGGACAAGAAGAACTTTGGCAAGGTGGAATCTGCCTTTCTGAAAGACAACACCGATGTCTATGACATTACGTTCCAAACGGAGAAGTCGGTAAAGATAAAAATAGAGGTTGACACCCAGCCACCTCTCAAGTTCAATACAGAGCAGAAACTGCTGCTTCTCCCACAGTCGTTCATGACCCGATGCTTCACCCTTCCCGACCTCTTTGCCGGCAAGATGCACGCCCTGGTCTATCGAGCTTGGAAGAATCGCGTCAAAGGTCGTGACTGGTACGATTTCGAGTGGTACGTTCGCCGAGGCATTCCGCTCGACTTCACCCACCTTCAGGAGCGAGCCTTGCAGTTCAACCAGGAAGAGATCACACGAGAGTCATTTCTTGAGAAGCTAAACGATCGTCTCTCTACAGCCGATATCAATCAGGTAAAGGCCGACGTGCTGCCCTTCATCCGCAACCCTAAGGAACTTGACATCTGGTCAAACGACTACTTCCTCCAGCTCGCAAAGATGATCCGGTTCGAGTAATGGAAGAACGCTTTCAGTAAAGGAAAAAAGAATCGTCAGCAATGAAAGTGAGGCCAAGCAGAGCAAGTTTAAGTTTACGTCTAACCATGTATATATACATGCATTCATAAACCTATTCAAGTCTCTACATACAGCAAGTGTCCTCCTTCCCATTGCTAAAGTTTAGGTTTAAGTTTAACCATATATGTATATATGCTCCTTAAACTCGAAATCTAAACCTCGAACTAAAATCGAGTCCATCCAGGAGTCATCCAGAGGTCTTGAACATCTTTTTTTCTTTACTGAAAACCGGTTCAAGAATGAGGCCAAATGGAGGTCCAAAAAGAGCCCCCAAAACCAACATTTTCGAGCGCTTCTGCAGGTGAAAACGTTACTCGAAATTTAGTTAACGCATGTTAATTACGCGCGTTATATGTTAATTTATTTAACATGAAAATTTTGAGAATTTTGGCCGATTTCTCAACGATTGCAACGTAGAGGCTCCATTTTGACTTAACAAACGTTAAATGTGTTAAAAATGCGGTTTTGCAACGAAGTCAACCATCTGAAAATGCCGTCCGGTTATCGTACTATATGTAACATATTGATAATCAATACCCTACTATAGGATGCATCGGCAAGTAATTCCGCATCCAAACATTTAATATTCTACATATTAACAAAATAATATCTCAGTTATTCATTCATCATGAGTAGCTGAGATATTTTGTTTCATTTACTACCTATCACGTGCGTTTTTTGACCGAAATAACAGCGTCAAAAATGCGACGAAGAGAGAGGCGGGTCGTGGGCTTTTACTTCGGCTGTGAAATCGCCCTTCTGCACCCGAATGCTCTTGCCGGTATTGACCAGATGGATGAGCTTGGGTACCTGGGCGAGAGTGGCGAATCCGAAGAGGAGGCCAACCGCCTGGAGCACACTCCCGTCGATGACACCCATGGGCGGACAAAAGAAACCACCGACAAGGAGCAGAATGCTGAGCCAAAGGGAAATGTGGAAAGTTTTCATAACTCATGTACGAATAATGCTTTGCATTACGATTAGCGTTGCTACGAATAGTGCTTTGCACTACGAATACTTCGTACTAACTTCGTGCTGCTTGCAGCCTTCGTAAGCCTGGCTTATTCGTGTGCGTTAGCACTATCGTGGGCTTTTAGCCTATTCGTAGCAACTTGTTGCTCAGTCTTCCGGCAGCATGATGTCGCCGTCATCACCGCCGCCACCACCGGTGCCGCTACCGCCACCCGAAGGTGGGTTGGTATTGCCCGAACCGCCGCCATCAGGTTTCTCAGGATCCTCTACATTACCGCCGTCGCCCGAGGTCACGTTCTTGATCACATTGCCATCCTTGTCATAGCAAGTGATATTGATAGCGGTACGCTTCAGTTCGTTCTTGATGTCCACGTTAGGAGTGAAAATCACACGACGAGTAGTCACGATGCCGGTGGCTACCTCGGCTACAGAGGCCACAGTTTTGGCACGCACACCGAAACGCATGGTTCCAAGGCCCGGGATGGCTACCGAATGGCCCTCAGTGGCCCACGCCTTGATGACCTCGCCAGCTGCATCCCAGCATGCCTGCATGACACCCTTGGAGATGCCCGAACGGAGGGCTGCCTCCTGAATCACTTTGCTCTCAGAGAGCTTGTTATAGATCTCAGTACCCAGTACGAATCGATACTGACCTGCATAATCGCCTACACGCTGCAGGGTTTCTTTTGCTTTGAGTTTGATTGCCATAGTGTTGAATGTTTTTTAGGTTGAATAATTTGTTTTGGTGTGTGGTTCGAATCACGATGCAAAGATACGAACTATTTTAGTTCCAGACAATAGTGTTCCCACAGGTCGTACTTTGACTTCCCACAGTTTCATCTTTCCCGCGAGAGAAATATTTTTTGTTCGCGAAGAAAGTGAAATTCCATCCACTTTACCTTTACCTTATTTCGATACAAAAAATACTTTCCGATAAAAGGAAAAAGTAAAGGTAAAGTGGATGGATATCAGCATTTGCACATGCAAAATTCAGTTTCCGCCAAACGGCAAAATGTCCATAGAAAAAAGCCAACATTCCCCAAATTAGCTTTTCTCTACGGACATACTACATTAGCTACATTTATAAAATTGGTATAATAGGTATTATATTTATATTTCGCGCGCGATTTTTATTATAAAAATTACTCTTTACACAAAGACACATTTTATAACAAAAACAACATCCCTTCCACTTTACCTTTACCTTCTCGTTGAGTTGGGCATCTGTTGGACAATAACACCCTCCAGCAGTTTGCCGTTTTTATGCTTGCTGCGTTTCACGCCATCTTGACCCCAGGTTCCCCATTGCTTGAAGAAAAAGGCAGCACCAGCATCCTCTACTTGGCGCTTAATACTAAGAACCCAATCTTCTTGCATCGGACGTGCCTTTGGTCCACTTTCGCCGCCTACAATCACCCAGTCAATTCCCTCGAGATTCATGATGCCGAGTTCTTCTATCAATGGTTCGCAACTGAGGAAGCGTACAACTGCAGGAATATTGCGCAATGCATCAATACGCGGCAGGGTATCTCGGCATTCTACGGTTACACCCAACCACACATTTGAAGGCACCTGGCGGGTGGAGAAGAACTCTGCCATCCTTTCTGCGCGCTTGGTGAGAAGCTGATAACGATGTTGCGGAGTTTGACGAATAGTATCAAGAATGCGATCGATAAATTCGAACGGCACTTTCTCATGAAAAAGGTCGCTCATAGAGCATACAAAAATATTGTGCCCTCTATTCCATCGGAGTGGTTCTGTCAAATCTTTTTCGTGAAGCGTCACCTCAAACCCATTACGATACTTTTCAAGTCCCATCGACTTCAGACGACGCGCCATTGTTTCGGCATAGCAATGAGCACAACCAGCGCTGGCCTTTGTGCATCCTGTTACAGGATTCCAGGTTTTGTCAGTCCATTCAATTTTTGTAGTTTTCATTTGTTCAGTTGAATATAGGCTTGCAGCTATAAATCGTTAATAAAAATTCTTCCTCATGCCTATCGCTGTTTTTTGTCAATAATCTGTTTTGCTATCTTGACTGCTGTTTGATTAAATGAAGCACAGACGAAATGGAATATGGGCACATTATTCTTGTTATACATCACGAGTGGTTTATTCGTCACGTATGGGAACAAGTTTCCCAACTGCTCGCAGTAGAGCGAGGCAATCTCTCCGATAATATTCGCCACCTTGTGTGTCTCCTCATGCTCGCCAAACAAATCTTGCACCATCTCGGTCTGATAGAAACGCTCTTTCAATACCTCTTCAGGCAGTCCGAAAAATCGCTCCAGTTTGTCGGGATAACGCAATGTGCCATCATTCTGAATCAGTCGGGAGACTATGCTTCCTGTAGGCACAAGTACCCAAAGGTCGAGTGATTTGCCGGCCAACCGTTCAATAGTATTCCAATCGATAGACATGCCGAAGGGATCCAGCAGGCACAGGGCCTTCAGATTACTTTTCTCTTTCAAAGCTTGGGCCAATAAGAGTGCCTGGTTGTTGGCGTCAGCACAACGGAACGACATCAGGTTCTTCGTCTCATAGGCATTGAGCTTGAGTTTGAGTCTGTCAAGATTCTCTTGATACTTATCTATGAAGTAGTAGAAGTCAAAGCCTCGCATCGTTTCCTCCAAACGCACCACACGCTCGGCAGCACCTTGATAAAGGTTGAGGTCTTGGGGCGAAACATTTTCTTCGCCAAAAATATCTATAGCAAGGTTTTCGCTCTCCTCCTTTTGCTTTCTGTCGCCACTACCCGCAAAACCATCAAAATATATCAGTTTCCAATGGTATTTGTCACGATATGCGTTCATAATGGTCAGGTAGGCACGCACATAGCTTTCGAAACAGTCAAGTTTCTGTTCCGTCCATGGACCGCCCCAGCCTTCGTTTTGGGTTTTATCAAATTTCGCCATTGTGCAGTTTTTCTATATAAAGGTCAATATGATCGGCAGTTCCCTCGGGGAAAACTGGAGAGGAAATGCCGCGACTGATGTTTCGGGCCTCATTGGTGTCTGTACCGGGGAAAATGGCACGAGCCACCACTCTGGGCTGACCGCATACCAAACCATTGCTGACAAAATAGCCGATGAGATTCAAAACGGTCTGACGGAAGAATCCTTCGTTGGGATGTTTTGAGCACTGGTTTCGCTCATCCATAAGAAGTGTCCAGAGCACTTCAACAATAGCCTGGCCGTTCTGGCCGGGATGTGCGCCTCGCATGCCCAGAATCTTTGAGAAAAGCAGTTGGATGCGGAGGGTCGTAATCTGATGGCCTTGCTCGTCACGCGCCAACATTGACTCATCAAAATTGAAACGCGATATTATATCGTCAAGCACCATTTGCTTGCGCTCTTCTCTATCGTTCAGGCTTTCTGCTTTTCCCTCCACCTGACACCCTTCTCCTTTCTTCTGTTTTTTCGGATCAAGATTTTGAATTATGGTGACTTGAGCACCTGGTAGCGGAAAAATTCCGCCATACGAATCGCCTTGAAACACATTGCAATTATGCATCTCATTGTGGTTTACGACCTTAGCGTTATCTTCGTTTGAATTATACTTGCTGTCCATTGTCCTGCGATTTTATTAGTTCAAAAAACTGTTTGAGCAACTCTGTTGGAGCTGTACCTATGGGAAAGCTGGGACTGTTGACCATACCCGGAAAGACATTTGAGTTCTGAATATCGTTGTGATTCTCAATCCTGTCAATATGCTGCTGGGGAACGCTGGCATCAAGCATCTCCTGTTCCACTTGCTTTATGGCTTCATATTCCTCATCGGTTGCCAATCGGGCAAGGTCACCTTTCAGCAACCCAAACAACTGGTCACAAAGACTGTATTGGCGGCGGGTACGTATATAGCTGAGAACATACTCGAGACTCAAAGCCTTATCCAGTCGGGATACCTTATCTTGCCTGAGAGAAGCTATGATTCGTGCTTGCTCTTCCACCTGTTGGGCTAAGTTTTGGTTTTGAGTTCTTAGCAATTGTATCTCGTCTTGCTGTCTCTTTAGCACAGACTCCATTTCCGATATTTTTTTCTTGAAATGCTCGGAGGCCGTGGCTGTGGTGTAACACGGAGCCGCTTGCTGAGACACAGTCGGATATATAGTATATTTTTCGATAAAAGACTTAAAATAACTATAATACTGATAGGTTTTGCAATCTTCGGACACGCTTTTGATTTGTGGAGTTTCCGACCCTACCGAAAGAAACAAACATAGTTGTATCAGTCTGATAATCTGCCAATGAATTTTACCAATCTTGCGTATTTCACAAAACTCTCCATTCTCAAAATCATAGCATGCGTCATTCAAATAGTTAATTATACGGAAGCTAAGCAACCGCTCACGATTCATGCGAGTGAGTACCGTAACGATATCACTATATACACCACCTTTAGCCTGGTAGTATGCCATGGTTCGAATACTATAGTCTTCTTTTGATTTCATCATAGACAAAAATGATTGGGGCAAAGATAATAAAAAATATTGGGATAATTTTCTTCGTACACACTAATTTCGTTTTTCGTCATTTGTTTTTTACTATAAAACATCAAAAATGCAGAAAACAACGACAATAACACACTCCATAAAGGCTCGCACTTGTTGTGACTCGGGTTCTGACCCAGTCAAAGCACCGCATTTTTTTCAGAAAACTTTCATCGACTTAAATTGCTGATAATGCAGAAAGAAACCATCTGCAAATAGATTATGAAGAACGCACGACTCAGAATTTCTCGTTGAGCAGTTGAGTCATTACGAACTTTGCCTCGCAATTCGGAACAAACCATCCCCGTTTGCAACTATTAATAATGTCTAAGAAAAAAACTTTTCAAACGACCTGGATCTTCGCCAAGACAAGTAAGCAATTAGCCAAAGCTTCTGAGCATCTTCGCTTTTGGCCTTTCGTGAAATCCTATCATTGGATGAACAATCACACCGTTGAGGTCACCCTTTACATCGGTCATTGCTCAACTCAAGATGAAGAGGAGCTTTATCTGCACCGCGCCAGTCGGGTCATGCAGCTCTGTCTGAACCAGTACCAAGTTCGTGTTGGCGTCAACTTTTACAAAGAAGCAGACTTCAGAATCGGATATTCGGCCGACCTTTTCCTCCGCCCGAATGACAAACTCAAACCTTTTAAGACCTTCCTTTGTGAGCTTGAAAAACAGAACAAGAAAGAACCCTTTTGATTATGAAGAAGCAACTAATCCCTACTGAGGAATTCGTGTTCCCTCCATCGGTGCAGAGTGACCTCTTTCAGTATCTGAAGCCAAAGCAGCAGGAAAAGATGCGCCATATTCTTCGCCCGCTGAAGAAATGGGCTCAAGCTGAACTCGCTACCAGCTTGATCGATTTCCTCGAATCAGGCAACCCTGTACCACCAACATGCAACTGTACTCTTATCGATAGTCTCTTCTGGCAGATTATCAATAATGAAGTTATTCGACCATTAAATAACAATCAATTATGAACAAAGTTAATCTTGATAACATCAGCCTCACATGCTACTTAAACGAGGCTACCGAGATCAGCCAAAAGGAGTGCCATCTGGGCATTATCAGTATGAACAACAAAGGCGAGATCCGCTTTGAGGAGGATGCCCGCAAGGGGTCTACCCACTGGGAACGCAATCCTCGCCTCTACGAGGGCAAGACAATCAACATGACACGCCGCAAAGACGGCTCGCTCCGTTTCCAGTTCAAGAAGGTGAACACCGAGGCCGAAGACTTCAAAGCAGAAGACTACGCTTTCCGCGTGTATACAGAACTAACTCAAGCACTTAAAAATATTATTTAACAACTATGGCAGAACAAATTACAAACCCACAACCCAAACTTCTTCCTGAGGCTCCCATAACTGGAGCCTCAACGGAAGAAACTGAAGAAGAGGATTTCATCGACTGGAAACCTTCTGTTGAGACACTACCCATACGCGAACGAGACTTGCCGGCTGTGATGCGCGAAGTGGTAATGAATGCACCCCCATCGCGCAAGATTCCGGCCTTCATAGCTACACTGGCACCACTCTCAGCCCTGGCTACCCGAGTTCGCCTCACCTACTATCACGACGGCCCAATCCGTCCACACGGACTGCTTTTGCAGGTGGTGATTGAGGGCGAGCAGAGTTCGGGCAAGAGCTTTGCGGCCGACATAGAACGTCTCATCATGAACGACACGCTCAAGGCACGCGACAAGGCCCAACGCCGCCTGGAACAGGAATATCGTGAGAAGAAAAACCGCCGCGCACAGAACAAGCAACTTGAGGAGCAGCCGCAGACCACCATCCGGGTCATCCCACCAACCATCTCAAAGACCGTGCTGACGAAGCGTGCCGACTTTTACGAACGTATTCTGGGCGACACGCTGACCTTCTGGATGTTTGCCGAAGAGCTGGCGCAGGTGACCGATGCGGGCAAAGCTGGCTACTCGAACCTTCGCACCATCATGCGCACGGCCTACGATCTGGGCTCACTCTTTGGTATCGACTATGCTTCGGACAATTCTTATTCAGCCATTGTAGACATCAACATCTGCTCCATGTTCTGCGCTACGCCATCGGCCGTAGATGAGTATTTCGACAAGAAGAGCATTGAGGGCGGCAACGTGACCAGATGCATCCTCTGCCCTATCGAGAGCCGTGTAGAGAACGATGGGGAGACCTTCAAGATGTACACCGAGGAACAGATGATTGCAATACGCCAAACCCTGAACCGCATGATGGCCGACTGCTATGACGAGCATGACCACTTACGGCCCATCATGCAGCTCGACACCTCGTGGATAGACCGCACATGCAAAGCATTCATCGACCTCAAGGGACGCGATTACAAACTTTCGGCCAACGAGGCTGTGAAGACCTTCCGCTTCCGCTCGTGCGTCTCGGCCTTCCGTATCGCCTCGCTCTGTTACTACCTCTATTCTATTGAGATGGGATTTGATCCCACCAATAACGACCCATCGCTTGTTAAACAACGAGCACAGCGCCTATGCCGACGCATTTTTCAGTTTATGGCCGAATACATAATTGAAAATTTACTAAAGCGTTGGGGACGAAAATTTAACGAACTGAACAGCAAGCGAAAGAACGAGGATGGCAGCCCCGACAAAAACATCCTTTACAACATGCTTCCGGCTGAGTTTACTCGCGATCAACTCAAGCTCCTACTCACTCAGACCGGTTGCACCACGCCTGCCAAGCAGTTCATCTATATGTGGGGACCAAAAGATTTGGGCCTCATCGAGATTATTGACAAAAATCATTTTCGTAAAAAAAGCCCATCACATGATTGACCCATTTGAACTTCAACGCCTCAGTTCGCAACCCATTGAGCCCATAGCCGAAAGGCTGGGCTTACGGGTGGCACACCACAAAGCACTCTGCCCGTTTCATGCCGACAAACACCCCTCGCTCACCTTCAAAGGCTCGCGCTACCGCTGCTTTGTTTGTGGTGCACAGGGAGGGGTTATTGACTTGGTAAAAAATGTGTCAGGAAAGAAATTTGTAGAAGCTTGCAAGTGGATAGCAGATGAAAACAAAATCATCATACCCGACAATAGGGAGCCAAGACCTCTGACCTCGGCAAAGGTAACAACGTCTTTTGACGCTACACGCTACATTCGCCATTTCGAACACCCATGGCTTTCTCCCTATGCCCGCCAGTTTCTCTTCGAAAAACGAATGCTCGACCCTCGCGTCGTGGACTTCTGCCGCCTTACATCTTACAAGGATTGGTTGCAGATTCCTTATCTTGACCAAGCAGGAAGGCTCATAGGCATCCAGTGCCGATACATGGGGAGCGACCCCAATCAGCCCCGCTTCCGTTTTCCACAAGGCTCGGTATGCAAGCTCTATAACCAACAAGTGATACCGATGCTCAAGCCGGGAGAACCGCTCTTCATCTCCGAAGGGTGTTCTGATTGCTGGTCCATCCTCTCATCGGGCCACAAATGCGTAGCCATCCCATCGGCCACCCTGCTCAAAGAGGAGGATCTGCTGCCGCTTCAAGGCCATTCATGCCACATATATCCCGACCAAGATGAACCTGGCGAGAAGCTCTACGAACGTCTGCTCGCAGCTTCGCTCAAGATTGGGTTTTATCTGGAACGTCACCAGTTACCTTCGGGCTGCAAAGACTTCAGCGACTACTTTGTACTGGTAAAAGGTAAAGGTAAAGCAGATGAAAAATGACTTTTTAATTCTTAACTTCAGAAATATGAACATCATCCTCTATCGTCATCGCGCCTCAAAGTTTGGCCTCGATGGCATCCTAAGTATCCGTAATCAGAAAGTATGCGACACAACAGAGCACCCCGACCTGCATCTGGCAGTAGGCACATATCGTATAGTGATTGCCACACTGCCGAAGCTTCGTCGCAAAGTTCCATTTGTTGTTACTCCCGAGACATTTTCTCAGGACTACAAAAGTGTGATTCCCTCAGGCAAGGTGCTGGAGAAGCATCACACCTCCTACGTTGGCATGGGTCATGGCCCCTTCAATCTTCGTCAGAGCAACATCCTCGTGGGTGAGCGACGCAAAGCAGACGACCGCATCTTGCGCGGCGTGCTTTTCAAGAGCGAAGACACATTTGCACGCCTCATAGACCGGCTCGATAAGGCACAGTGCCGTAGCGAAGAGATAATGCTGACAATTTGCAATTAAAAACACAGTATATACACAAAAATCAATCCTCAACATCATGAACAAGACTAAAAGAATATTTCAGATTGTGTTGCGTGTCCTCAGAGTTCTCATCGGCCTGCACGATGCTGCACAGGAGCACAAAAAGAGTGATAACGAAAATACTGAAAAGAAATGAAAGACCTCCAGCTTTCGGCCCACTTCCGCCTCTCGGAATTCACCCGTTCGGCAACTGCTCAAAAGCTCGGCATCGACAACAGCCTCGACCCTACGCGAGCAGAGCATCATCACCTTATCGACTCCCTTCGCACCCTCTGCTCCTCTGTGCTTGAGCCTCTTCGCCAGCACTACCACACCCCCATCGTAGTGACCTCGGGCTACCGCTGCCCAGAGCTGAACCGCGCCGTGGGAGGTAAGGAATGGAGTCAGCACCTGAAGGGCCAAGCCGCCGACATCCGCGTGCCCGATGCTGCCACCGGTCGCCGCTGGCTGGAGTGGATTCGCACCCATTGCGACTTCGACCAGCTCATCTGGGAGACTGCCGACAAGCGCACCTTCTGGATTCATGTGAGCTTCGCCCGCACTTCGCCCAACCGCAAGCAGTACATTCCGTATTTGCTGAAGAAGTGACTTCGGCCACCATCCTATTGCGCCCTTACAGTCTATCTTTTGATAGGCTGTAGGGTTTTTTCAATGCAAAAAAGAGATTTCGGACATAAAAACATTGAGTTTCGGAATAATTGCTTATATTTGCGCCCGAATATTATTGACGAGCAAACTGTATCGGCTGTTGTTCGAAAGGTTTGAAAAAGAAGAAAACTTATGAAAAAGATACTCGTTGTTTGTACCGGCAATCGATGCCGAAGCCAGATGGCGCATGGCATCCTACAGAGTCTTGCCCCTACCCTTACAGTCTGCTCAGCGGGCACTCGTCCGGCCACGGAGGTGCATCCGCTCGGCATCAAGGTGATGGCTGAGATAGGCATCGACATCAGCCAACACTACCCAAAGAGCATCGAGCAATACCTGGACGAGCCTTGGGACTTTGTGATTACGGTGTGTGGCGGCGCCAAGGAGTCGTGCCCCGTATTTGTGGGCCAGGTTGGTCAACGTCTACATATCGGCTTCGATGATCCAGACGCCTTCAAGGGCTCTGAGGAGGAGGTTTTGCCTGAGTTCCGCAGAGTCAGAGACGAGATTCGGGCAAGGATGACGGAGTTTTATAATACGAAAATGAAGGAATAAATACTGAAAAGATCATGGATAATCAGAAGAAAATCGCCAAGCGCATACTGTATGTATGTTACGCCATGCTGCCGCTTTCGTTGGGATTGCTGGCCAAAATAGGTTACGACTATTGGCAAGGAAATGCAGAAATGCACAATGTGGCAGGCGCCGTGATTAACGTAGCCTTATTCTCAGCTTTGATATTTCAAAACCGCAGAGTGCTGAAAGGAAAGTAACATGAATTACTCTGGTTTGATCATAGCCGTCATCACATTCCTGGTGATCGGACTCTTCCACCCTATCGTTATCAAGGGTGAATATTATTTCGGCACTAAATGCTGGTGGGTGTTTTCACTCGCCGGTGTGGCCTTCTATGCAGCTTCGGCTCCGAAGCATGTGCAGATTGCCGAAGTGCTCATCCTGGCCACCCATCAGGCAAGCGGCAGCGTGATTCATCGCGATTAAAACAAAGAATACGACATGAGAGATTTTGCCGCAATAGACTTTGAGACAGCCAATAACGAACCTACGAGCGTTTGTTCGGTGGGTATCGTGATTGTGAGGGATTGCCAGATAGTCGATTCCTTCTATTCGCTTATCAAGCCTGAGCCGGAGTACTATAACTTCTGGTGCAGTCAGGTGCATGGTCTGACCGAGGAAGATACTTGGGATGCGCCTGTCTTCCCAAAGGTGTGGGCGAAGATTGAACCTTTGCTTCAGCTGACCGAAGAGGACCAGAAGCGCTTGGGCATCACTACCCTGCCTTTAGTGGCTCACAACAAAGCCTTCGACGAGAACTGCCTCAAAGCCGTGTTCCGTTGCTACGGGATGGACTACCCCGACTACGACTTCCATTGCACCCTGGTGAAGTCCCGTCGCGTGTGGCCATGCGGACACCATAACCTCGACATTATCGCAGCCCGTTGCGGTTTCGACCTCTCACGCCACCACCACGCATTGGCCGATGCCGAGGCCTGTGCAGCCATTGCCATCAAGCTCTTCAACGCCGATGGCGACCCTTATTACATGGAGGCGAGCGACATTGTCTATGAGCGGCTGGGCTGCATCGAAGCCCCCATCAAGGCAGCCGACCTTTCGGAACTGATGACGATGGAGCGCAAGGTGATTGACAGCGCCTTGAAGCGACTCAAGGAGGAAGGCAAGGTGGAGTGCCCGAAACGTGGTTATTATAAAAGAATAGATTTATGAGGCCTCCAAGCATCGAACATTCGACACGAGAAGAGCGCATAGCCTTTGTGCATGAGCAATGGAAATGCCTACACAACTGCGAGATTTGTGGCAAGTGCCACATTCTGAAAGGGTGAAACGAAGACGCGCTCTATGCTGACTACATCGATGGCAAACGCTCGTATGAAGAAATCACGTTAAGTATCAGACAACAATAATATTAGTAACCCATTAAAAACTAAAAGTATGGAAACTAAAGACAAAGTATTGGCAACAATGAAAGAGGCAGGTCAGCCTCTCAACGCAGGTAAGATTGCAGAGCTCAGCGGTCTTGACC
>JAUNCV010000221.1 GCA_030526445.1 Bacteroidales bacterium
TACATAGTCTGAGTCGGCCTTCTTGGTACGGTCATTGACTGCACCTACACGCAGATAGGGGTCTTCCTTGCCAAGAATGGTGGTCTTCCACCAACGGTTTATGTCGTGCTGAAGGCTACCAGTGCCTACAAGGCCAAGGCGATACTGCTTGCCTACATGCTGAAATTCGATTGCTGTATTAGAATCCAACATAATCTAATTACTTTTGAAGAGAGTAGAGATTGATAAAATTATACCGTATCCATGAACTTCTGTTCGGTGCGGTTGAAGATGATAACAGCCAGGACAAGGGTGACGAGGAGTACGATGACACTGGTGAGAAGACCAGCGAGATCGAAAGTACCGGTGCCGAGCAGGGTGAACTTAAACGCCTCGAAGACGGGGGTCAATGGATTGATCTCCAAATAAGGGCGATATGACTCTGGTGCGAAGCTGACTGGGTAAATGACCGGTGTGGCATACATGAGCAACTGAACGCCAAAGGTGATGAGGAAGGTGAGATCACGATACTTGGTGGTCCAGGAAGAGATAATCAGACCCCACGACATGGCAAGCAGACCCACCATGAGCACCAAACCAATGGTGACCAACACTGTGAGTGGCAGACCTGCTGCCCAGCCCAACTCATTGACCAAACCGAAATTGGCAGAGAAACCTCCAGAAAAGGCATAAAAGACATAGATGGCCACAAACATGCTGAACTGGATGAGGAACTTGACCAGATTGCTGGTGCAAGCACTCAGAGGAACAACCAGGCGAGGGAAATAGACCTTGCCAAACACACCGGCATTGGCCGCAAATGTGGTTGAACAAATGCCGAAGCAGGTGTTGAAATAGTTCCACAACGAAATGCCCGCCATATAGAACAATGGCTGCGGAACACCATCGGTTGAAATGCCAGCCAGGCCACCAAACACAAACATGTAAACAATGGTTGTAAGGATTGGGGCAATGAAAAGCCAGATGGGACCCAGAACGGTTTGCTTGTACTGGGTAACAATGTCGCGCTTGATGTACATGTAATACAAATCGCGATAACGCCAAAGGCCTTTGAGGTCAACATCGAACCATTTCTTTTTAGGCTCAATGCTTGAAACTACTTCTGAAGGATTCATGAGTTTAATCGTGAATAAAGATAAAAACTGACGGTCAAAATATGGCTTCGCCGGTGCCTGTCACATTCGGGCAGGCACAAAGGGCTACTATAATAAATTCGGGGCGAAGTTAGGGATAAATTATGAAACCTACAAGAAAGAACTGAAAAATTGACGATTTGTGCCCAAAATGTTGTTAATTTGTTGGTAAATGATACACATTATACCAAAAATACCCGCTCCGAGTAGCATCGAAGCGGGTAAGCTGTGTAAAGTATGTAACCACTTTGAGTGGAACAAACTATCAAGAAAATCGAGGTGATATTACATGTTCATACCGCCATCGATCTGGATAACCTGACCGGTGACATAGCTTGACATGTCAGAAGCAAGGAATACGCAAACGTTAGCGATATCCTCGGTCTGACCACCACGGCGAAGAGGGATCTTAGCCATCCAGCCCTTGCGAACCTCTTCAGGAAGCTGAGCGGTCATAACGGTCTCGATGAAACCAGGAGCCACAGCGTTAGCGCGGATGCCCTTAGGACCCATCTCCTGAGCGATTGACTTAGCAAGAGCAATCATACCAGCCTTTGAAGCTGAGTAGTTGCACTGGCCAGCGTTGCCGTGAACACCAACTACAGAAGACATGTTGATGATTGAACCACCCTTCTGACGCATCATGATTGGGGTACAAGCATGGATGAAGTTGAAGGCAGACTTGAGGTTCACGTTGATAACAGCATCCCACTGAGCCTCGGTCATACGAAGCATGAGACCGTCCTTGGTGATACCTGCATTGTTTACGAGGATGTCGATACGACCAAATTCCTCCTTGATCTTAGCAACTACCTGCTCGGTCTCATTGAAATCGGCAGCATTAGAAGCATAACCAATGCACTTTACGCCATAAGCGTTAGCAATCTCTTCAGCAGCACGGTTGATGTTTGCCATGTGCTCTTCGTTGAGTGCGAGATCGGTGAATGCAATCTGAGCACCCTCCTGTGCGAACTTGTGTGCAATGGCGTTGCCAATGCCACGTGCAGCGCCAGTAATAAGCGCTACCTTACCTTCGAGAAGTTTCATAAGAAAAAAATTTATATTAATTTTTTTACGATTAAAAAAATGTTCATTTTTTAACGATGGCAGCGGAGCTGCACGATTATAGCAGAGCTATACGATAGCTGCTAAAGCAGCACGATAGCAACCTGCGGTTGCACTG
>JAUNCV010000222.1 GCA_030526445.1 Bacteroidales bacterium
GTGGAAAGAGGAATTCAATTTCGATAGCCTCAACATCACCTTCCTTCACCACAACGAAGTCAAAGGCGAGATTTCGGTCGAATTAGCCAACGGACTCATGGCCTATACCGGCGCTTCGTTCAATTATCGAACCCCCGAGAAACATGGCGCTCGCTCCATCCCTTCGGGCGATAAACCGGCCGAATATCCCATCCGCAACCACTATTCCGACCTCAATCCTTATGTGCGTCTCGAATACACGCCCCGTCAGTATTATTGCTACAACAACAGCTACAAGCAATATCTGGCCAGCGAATGGCCCACATTTACGCTCGAAGCCGCCAAAGGCATCAAGGGCTTGTCTCGCACCAACAGCGACTACACGCGCTTAGAATTCGATGTGCATCAGAGCATTCCGCTGGGCGCTAATCGCTCGCTGTCCTATCACGCTGGCGCAGGCGCATTCTTCAAGCAAAAAGGTGAATACTTCATCAACTATCACTATTTTGCCCGATCGCAGTATCCAACGTCATGGGAAGAGAAAATCGGAGGAACCTTCAGTCTGCTCAACGACTATTGGTACTCATCTTCTCCCGCCTATCTGCAGTGGCACACCATGTACGAGTCGCCCTTCATGCTGCTCAACAAGATTCGTAAAATATCAAAATATGTCATCAAAGAGCGCATTTATCTGAGTCATCTCATTGCCGATGGTAAGAGTTTCTACACCGAGTTTGGTTACGGCATGGGCAATAACTATTTCAATGTAGGCATGTTTGGTTCGATGATTGGCTTTAGAATGTCAAACCTCGGCGTCAAGTTTACCATCGAATTCGATCAGCATCTATAAAACCAAAGGAGCCCGAAGCATCATTGCTTCAGACTCCTATTTTTTTATAATGATGGCAGGCTCATGCCATAAATCTTTCTATACAGATCAAGCGCATACACATCGGTCATGCCGCTGATATAATCGAGCACAGCCAGAATACGCGAATACACACTCTCCGAGCGCATTTCATACTGCAGCGGCACACGGTCAAGCAGCAACTGCGAATAGGCCTTATGCGGATGAATCACGGCATCAAGGAACTTATCCAGCAACACCGAGATAATCTGGTGACCCGCCACCTCAATGTCCACCACGTCGCTCGAATTATAGATGCGCGTGAAGGCCACCTCCGTGCAGTGCTTATAGGCTTTGGCCGGAACCTCATCGATCAGTGTGATGAGCGGCGAATTAAATCGGCCTTCCAGAATCTCATCCTCATGCTCTCTGAACACGCGGCTGCACTCAGTCACCAGCAAGCCAATCACGCGGCTTCGCAGATACTGTATCTGCTCATTCTCGTCCACAATGTGGCCCACACCTCTTCGCACCTTGGCCTGCAGTTCGCCCTCAAAAAATTCGAGCAGCAACTCCACAACCGTCTTGTGCGATAACAGACGCAGATTATGAGCATCCTCAATATCCATAATCTGATAGCAGATATCATCGGCAGCCTCAACCAGAAACACCAGCGGATGGCGGCAATAGCGCTTCTCCTCCTCATCGAGCGCAAGAATACCCAACTCATTCACAATCTTCATAAACGAGTCTTTTTCTGCCTCAAAGTAGCCATATTTTGACTTCTTCACACATTCGGTCGAAGGGTATGGATACTTTATGATCGATGCCAGTGTGCTATATGTCAAGGCAAAACCGCCCTGGCGTCGGCCATGAAACTGGTGCGTAAGCAAGCGAAATGCATTGGCGTTACCATCAAAGTTAATCAAGTCGCTCCACTGGTGCTCATTGATCATGTCACGGTAGCGCTGTCCATTGCCCTCCTGAAAATAAGAAATGAAAGCACGCTCGCCACTATGACCGAAAGGCGGATTACCCATATCGTGTGCCAGGCAAGCCGATGCCACAATGTCATCCATGCTGCTGAGCTTCGAAACCCAAGGCTCACCCGCATATTTCTCTTGCATCCAGAGCGAAGCATTGTTACCAAGCGAACGTCCCACACAGCTCACTTCAAGGCTATGTGTCAAACGGTTGTGCACAAAGATACTTCCCGGCAAAGGAAATACCTGGGTCTTATTCTGTAAGCGACGGAAAGCCGGCGAAAATATCAATCTGTCATAATCACGCTGAAACTCGGTTCGTGCATGCATCGGCGAGTTCAGCATTTCCTGTCCGAAACGAACAGTCGACAGCAGTTGATCCCAATTCATTTTTTGTTGCATAGCGCCCAAAATTTATATCAATAAGAAAAAAGGCCCAACCATTTTACTGATTGAGCCTCGTTTCGTAAGGTGGCCGCTTC
>JAUNCV010000030.1 GCA_030526445.1 Bacteroidales bacterium
CAAATTGGAGCAACATGCTCAATGGCTGCTGGGGCATCTGGTCGAAGGGCTGGGACTTCCACAAGCCTACCCAGAACCTCGTGAATGCCTTTAAGCTCGATGCCGATGGTTTCCCTATGTTCGACAGCTTCGACAACGATCACAACGTATATCCTATCAATGGCGCTCCACAGGATCAGAAGTGGGACCCACGTCTCTTCCATACTGTAGGCATGCCTACCTTCCCTTATAAGTACGAGAGCCAGTACACCCTCACCACCGACAATAGCCGCAACCCCAACACCTATGGCTACTACACTTCACTCAAGGAGGTTCCACAGCGTGGCAAGGGCGAGAGCTATACCGAATCAACCTGGCAGGGCTTTGGCATGAACGACTATGTGGTGCGCTACTCTGAGATGATGCTCTGGCGTGCAGAGGCACTCATCGAGAATAATCAGGTTGCTGAGGGTATTGCCATCATCAACGATATCCGTCGTCGCGCCAACAACTCTGTGGCTAAGTACATTGGCTATGCAGCCAATCAGGTTCGCACCCTGGGTTACTACTCTGAGAATGCAAGCCAGGAAGAGGCTCGCAAGTTCCTCCGCTGGGAGAAGCGTGTCGAGATGGCCATGGAGCCTGAGCGTTTCTTCGACCTTCGTCGCTGGGGCATGGCTTCCAAGACCCTCAACGCTTTCTTCAATTCAGACAAAAACTCAAACTATGAGGGCAAGGACTATGCCACCTACCTGAACGATGCCTACTTCGAGTCGGGCAAGAACGAGTACTGGCCTATCCCATACAAACAGCTTTTCTACGTTCCTGGTCTCTACACCCAGAATGTTCGCTATTAACTCCTAACGATTTTTTCGTATGAAAACAAGATATTATCTCGCAATGCTGGCAGTGGCAGGCAGTCTCTGCTCTTGCAACAAGGATACCGATGTCGATATCGTAGCACCTATCCTCGAACAGCCCGATCTGAAGGCCATCGATGGTCAGTTGGTTGCCGACGACTATGTAATCACCTGGCCCTCTACCAACCTTAAGATGCAGGTAACATGCTATGCCGACGGCAACAAGGCTGGCAACAATATCGTTGAGGGCAACAGCTATACCCTCAAGGAGGCCGATACCAACATCGAGTACACCTTCGTGCTCAAATATACCGATGGCACCAACTACTCAAAGGGCGTAATCACCTCTTACACCCGTCCGGGTGCAGGCCGTTTCTCTGGCCTCTCAATGGCTCAGATCGAGAAGGCTGGTGGCTATGATGCCAAAGTGGAGTGGTCTCCTAACAAGAGCGCTGAGCAGATTCTCTTCACCGCCAACAATGGTGGTGCCCGCCAGATCTCTGAGACCCTTTCTGCCTCTACCACCTCCTATACCATTCCCGATGTGCAGGATGGCGAAACCTGGAGCGTGACTCTCGTAGCCAAGAACAGTGAGGGCACCTCACTTCCAACCACTGCCACTCTCCGCATTGGCAAGCTGGCTGTAGCCTTCCTCAGCGAGTATGCTTCCCCTGCCGAACACATTGCCAATGCCGACGATGATGAGGCATACGCATGGCTGTGGTTCCAGGAGAACTACCCAACCGGTACCTTCCTGCCATTCAGCGCCATTGCTTCGGCCAAAGACCTGACTCCTTATCGCGTCATCTTCTGGATCCGCGACCTTGAGACTGGTGTTCACACCGATGCATTCAGATACTCTAAGGCCATCGAGTCTGCCACCCCAAGCATCATTGAGTGGTACAAGAATGGCGGAAGCCTGCTGCTCTGGAGCCATGCCGTGACCTATGTCGAGAAGCTGGGTCGCATTCCTGAGGGCACCATCTTGGGCAACGACAACACCATCGGCACCGGTCAGGGTGGCTTCAATGGTGATGTCTGGAAGATGGCTGTTCAGCTTGCTCCAGGCGAAGGCAAGTTCATCAAGGATATGTCAACCCATCCAATCTACAAGGGCATCGATGCTGAGCCTGCCGGCAACACCAAGCTCATCGCCATGAAGGGTGCAGGTTGGACCGAAGATCACAACTGTCTCTTCTTCAACTATCCTTCGGCTCTCACCGGTCTGGGCAATCAGGATGAGGCATGCTACAACATGCTCACCAAGACCTATGGCATCTACCCACTTGCCACCTGGGATAGCCAGATCAACTGGATTAGCCAGCTCAATGTCTGGGAGGCTCAGCAGGGCAATACCGAATTCCAGGGCACTCTCCTCTGTGTAGGCAATGGTGGCTGCGAGTTCTATATGAAGGATGCTGAAGGCAAAGCCGATGTAGTGAATGTTCCTTCTGCCAATGCTTACCAGAAGAATGTAGAGCGCATGGCCAAAAATGCCATCGAATATCTCAAGACACGATAATCGATTGTTAATCTGATACATTTACCAATATGTTCAGAACCAGACAATTTACTATTTTACTGCAGGCTGCCCTTTTGTTGGCAGCCTGTGGCAATGATGATCCTTCTTCGGTCATCGAGATTCCCACCACACCTGAAACTCCAGGTACAGGTGGAGAAAATCCCGAAGGCAACGATACTCCAAGTGACAACACAGGCCTTTATACCGAGCAATACCGCCCTCAGATTCATTACACTCCAGTCAAGAACTGGGTCAACGACCCCAATGGCATGGTTTATGTCGATGGCACCTGGCACCTCTTCTATCAGTATAATCCCTATGGCAACGATTGGGGCAACCTGAGCTGGGGCCATGCTACCAGCACCGACCTGATGCACTGGAAGGAGCAGTCCACTGTGCTCTATCGCGATGCCCTGGGCGATATCTTCTCGGGATCGGCCGTTGTTGACAAAGAGAATACTGCAGGCTTTGGAGCAGGCAGTGTGGTGGCTCTCTATACCAGTGCGGGCGAACACCAGCAGCAAAGCATTGCCTATAGCAATGACAAAGGCATGACCTTCACCACCTACAATGGCAATCCTGTTATTGGCAATACCACTCGTGGCGACTTCCGCGACCCGAAGGTGTTCTGGCATGAACCAAGCCAGCAATGGGTTATGTCGCTGGCGCTTGGCTGGAGCCATGGCATCGAGTTCTGGACCAGCAAAGACCTCAAGTCGTGGACAATGGCCAGCCAGTTCACCACCCAGGTGGCTCGATGCAACCAGGGCCAGTGGGAGTGTCCCGATCTGTTCCCTCTCGAATACAAGGGCCAGCAGAAGTGGGTGCTCATCGTAAGTGTCAATCCGGGCGGTCCTTTCACCGGTTCGGGCACTATGTATTTTGTGGGCGACTTCAATGGCAAGCATTTCACGGCCGATGCCCTCGACTATCCTCTCTGGGCCGACTATGGTATGGATAACTATGCAGGTGTTACCTGGAGCAATGCTCCCGACGAGCGAAAAGTCTTCCTGGGCTGGATGAACAACTGGACCTATGCCGGTGGTGTGCCTTGCTCTCCATGGCGCTCTGCCTTCACCCTGCCTCGCGATCTCTCTCTCATCGAATACCAGGGTTCACCTTTGCTCAGCAGCAAGGTTTCACCCGAAGTTGAGACACTTGCCGGCTCTTGGGAAAAGGCTGCCTCTGGTCAGTCTTTCAAAGAGGCTTCGGCCTACCATATTCAGGCTACCTTCCCTTACGACAAGGCCAGCACCCTCACTTTGAGCAATGCGTATGGAGAGAAGTACGAGATTTGCTACAACACCATCGGTCACAAGATCTCGGTAGAGCGCACCTCGGTTACCGGCACCTGTGTCAGTTCGTTCTCAATGCCTAGCCTCTATGCTCCTGTTCGCACCGAAACTGAGAATGTTACCCTCGATATTTTTGTCGATCAGTCGTCTGTCGAGGTCTTCACGGGCAATGGTTCTATGGCCATGACCAATCTGGTCTTCCCACAGAGCATCTACAATCAAATCGAGACTTCTGCTCTTGTTACAGAGACCAAATATCGCACTTTGAAGTCTATTTGGAACCAAAAATAAGAATTCAGAAGAACTAATGGTGTACAACAGCTATGGCGGTAATGTAACAATCAGCGATGTAACATTGAAACAATATTAATATGCGCACATTTGTTTCAAAAAGCTGAAAATCATGCAAGAAATCGTTCATTGCAACGAATTTCTCATACAATGAACGATTTCTTTCACCATTTCTCTTGTAAAACCCCTATCTTTGCACCATCGAAACAAAAACAATTCTAACACGAATAAATATGAAAACTACCTGTTCTATCCTTTTGGCCTCAGCGGCCCTGCTCGGCACCGCTTGCCAGCAGCCTAAGGAGGCTCCCTCTTTCCGACTCGAAAACTATGGCGACACTGTGGCCGTCCTGGTCACTTCGCCTACTAAATATATACTGCTCCCAGTTCAGGAAGATCAGCCCGAGGCAGTAGTCAGACTCAATACCGGCAATGAGGTCGAGGATGTCTGGATGGATGTTCGCCTGGCTCGCGATACGGTCGATTACTATGTACCTTTCAAGCTGGGTGAGGGCCAGACCGCTCGCATCGACATCCTCAATCTGCCCCAAGAGGCCGTTGCTCTGAATCTCCTCCAACTTTCCGACACTTTCGATAAGAGCAATCGCGAATACTATCGTCCAGCATACCACTTCACCCCAGCTTATGGCTGGATGAATGACCCCAACGGTATGACCTATCTCAATGGCGAGTATCACTTGTTCTATCAGTATAACCCTTATGGCTCAAAGTGGGGCAATATGCACTGGGGCCATGCCGTGTCGTCCGATATGATCCACTGGACCGAACTCGACCCAGCCATCGCTCGCGACAACTATGGCCAAATCTTCTCGGGCTCGAGCTACATTGCCCGTCTGCCCAAGGGTGCTGAGGGCACCGACCCATTCAAGGCCGACATCCTCCTGCCTGGCAATGGCACCGAGGGTGACTTCATTGCCTCTTACTACACCAGCGACAATGGCAAGTTGGAGCGCGCTCTGCAGGAGCAGCAGTCGTTTGCCATCTCGACCGATGGCGGCCGCACCTACCGCAAATATGGCGCCCCTGTGCTCAAGAGCGATGGCCGTCGCGACTTCCGCGATCCTAAGCTCTTCTGGAACGAACAGCGCAACGAGTGGGGCATGATTGTCTCGGCCGACAACGAGATGCAGTTCTATGGCTCGAAGAACCTGCGCGACTGGACCTATGTCTCGGCCTTTGGCGATGGCTATGGCGTGCAGCCACGACAGTTCGAGTGCCCAGACTTCTTCTCGCTCCCTCTCGAAGGTCAGAAAGACAAGTGGGTGATGATTGTCAATGTCAACCCTGGCTTCTGGTTTGGCGGCAGCGGTTCGGAATATTTCACCGGCTCATTTGATGGCAACCAGTTCAAGTGCGACAACAAGAAAGAGACCGTCAAGTGGCTCGATTGGGGCAAGGACCATTATGCTGCCGTCACCTTCTCGTGCGAACCTCAGGGTCGCGTCATCTCAATGCCTTGGATGAGCAACTGGCAGTATGCCAACGATCTCCCTACCCGTCAGTATCGCTCACAGATGGGCATGGCTCGCGAGCTCTTTGCCTTCGTTTCGGGCAATGATACCTATGTGGGCCAGCGCCCTGTGGCCGAAATGCTCAGCCTTCTCAAGCCGGCCCAGACCGAAACCCTGGCCAATGGCATCCAGTTGACCGAAGCCGACAAGCCGCTCTGCATCGACCTCGACATGAAGAATGGCACCTCGTTCACCTTGGCTAACCCAGAGGGCGAAAAGGTGGTGTTCACTGCCGCTGAGGGTCGCATCACCATGAACCGTCAGCAGTCGGGCATCATCCCAACCCAGGACTTCCCTGTCGATACCTGGGCACCAGTGGCTCAACTCTGCGGCAAGCAGGATAGCTATCACCTCCAGCTCTGGATCGATAAGTGCTCTATCGAGATGTTTGTCGATGGCGGTAAGGCCGTAATGACCAACCTCGTTTATCCTCACAGCCCATACAACACACTCAAGGGCGAAGGCATCTCGAATATCAAAGTTTCTGAAATCGCATTATAATATGAAAAAGAACTCCATAGCAGTCATGCTGCCCGTCATGCTCTGCTTCTTCTCGATGGGCTTTGTCGATCTGGTAGGCATCGCCTCCAACTATGTGCAGAAAGACCTCGGCCTGACCGATGGCGAAGCAGGCATCATGCCTTCGCTCGTGTTCTTCTGGTTCCTCATTTTCTCGGTGCCTACAGGCATGCTCATGAACAAGATTGGCCGCAAGAAGACTGTGCTGCTCTCCATCATCGTGACCGTGCTTTCGCTCCTCATTCCTATTTTTGGCAACAGTTATGCGGTGATGCTCGTAGCCTTCTCGCTCCTCGGCATCGGTAATGCCTTGATGCAGACTTCACTCAACCCATTAGTGGCCACTATCGTGACGGGCGATGGCCTCGCTTCGACTCTCACTTTCGGCCAGTTTGTTAAGGCTATTGCCTCGTTCCTGGCTCCTTATATCGCCATGTGGGGCGCTACGGCTGCCATTCCATCGTTTGGCCTTGAGTGGCGCGTGCTCTTCCCCATCTATGCCATCATTGGTGTTTTGGCCGTTTTCGCCTTGAGCGCTACCCCAATCGATGAGCCAAAGAGCGAAGGCAAGGCATCGACCATCGGCCAGTGTTTTGCATTGCTTGGCAAGCCTTTTATCCTTCTTTGCTTCCTCGGCATCATGTGCCATGTGGGCATCGATGTGGGCACCAACACCTATGCTCCCAAGATTCTGATTGAGCGTTTGGGCTGGAGTCTCGATGAGGCTGCCTTCGCCACTTCGCTCTACTTCATCTTCCGTACCATTGGCTGCTTTACCGGTTCTGGTATTTTGGCCAAGATTTCGGGCAAAGCCTTCCTAGGCATCTCTTCGGCCATGATTGTAGCATCGATGCTTTGCCTCGCTTTGGGCGAGACTCAGATGATGCTCTACATCGGCATTGCGCTAGTGGGTTATGGCAATTCGAATGTCTTCTCTATCTGCTTCAGCCAGGCTTTGCTGCACGACCAGAAGCATCAGAACGAGATTTCTGGCCTGATGATTATGGGTCTCTTCGGCGGCACTCTCTTCCCAATGGCTATGGGATATGCCTCTGATGCCCTGGGCACTCTCGGCGCTGTGGCTGTGATGGGCATTGGTGCTCTCTACCTTTGCTTCTTCACGCTCAAAACAAAAAAATAACAAAACAATAAGCCACAAAGTGGCGTTAAAAACATAACAACATTCTCTTATGAAAAATATCATTGTAGGCATGGGCGAGGCACTTTGGGATTGCCTCCCTGCTGGTCGTCAGCTCGGTGGAGCAACCTCTAATTTCGCATATCACGTAGGTCAGTTTGGCTGGAAAGGCATGGTAGTGAGTGCTATTGGCAACGATGCTTTGGGCGATGAGATTCTGGAGCGTCTGGCCGAAAAGAACCTCGATCATCGCATCGCCCGTGTGCCATTCCCTACAGGCACTGTGCAGGTCACTCTTTCGGGCGAAGGCATTCCTGCCTACGAGATTTGCGAAAATGTAGCTTGGGACAATATCCCTTGGAGCGATGAACTTGAGGCTTTGGCCAAGGAGACCCGTGCCGTATGTTTCGGCTCGCTGGCACAGCGTAGTGCCGTTTCGCGCAACACCATTCTGCGCTTCCTTGGTACGATGGGTCACGATACAGAGCGCATCTTCGATATCAATCTCCGTCAGTCGTTCTATTCGCTCGAGGTGATTGAAGAGAGTTTGAATCGCGCCACCATCCTCAAGATCAACGACGAGGAGATCGAGGTGGTAAAGGCGCTCCTCCAGCTCGAGGGCGAACCGGAAGCTGTGTGCCGCCAGATTATCGAGCGCTACGATTCGCTCAAGATGGTAATCCTCACTTGTGGCGCTAGCGGTAGCTATGTATTTACGTCCGATAAAACCTCGTATGTAGCTACACCTAAGGTTTCTGTAGCCGATACTGTTGGCGCTGGCGATTCATTTACCGCCACTTTCGTTGCCCAGTATCTCAATGGCCTTTCTATCGAAGAGGCCCACAAGAAGGCTGTAGCCGTGAGTGCTTTTGTCTGCACTCAGAAGGGTGCTATGCCCGTTATTCCAGAAGAATTGAAGTAAGTTAGTTAGTGTTTCAAATAACATAATGTAGATTAAAGTAGTGTTAGATGACGAAAAAGAACTCTTGTTTCTTATTAAGGTAAGTGTTAGTTAGTGTTATGTTATGATTAGGTTGTAAATACAGGTTTACAAGAGAAGGCGGCCCTGATGTGATATCAGAGCCGCCTTAACTATATAATAATAGATAGCAATTCTATAAAAATGGAGTTGAGTAGATATATTTTCTTATATTTTACTGTTTTTGTGGCATAAATATCTGAAGTTATGATTTTTCTACTATCTTTGCACCATCGAAAAAAATAAAATCAAACGATTATGGCTACAAACCAATATAATTTTGACGAGATAATTGACCGTCGCAATAGCGACTGTTTGAAATATGGTGTGCTTCAAGACCGCTGGGGCCGAACAGACCTATTGCCACTCTGGGTGGCCGATATGGATTTCCGCACTCCCGACTTTATCATCGAGGCTTTGCGCAATCGTCTGCAGCACGAGGTGTTGGGCTATACAGCAGCACATCCTCAGTGGCGCCCTGCAATTGTTCAATGGCTGAGCGAACAGCAAGGCTGGCAGGTCGAACCACACCACATCACTTTCATTCCCGGCATTGTCCGAGGCATTGCCTTCGTTCTGCAAGCATTCACCCAGCCAGGAGATAAAGTGCTTGTCATGAATCCAGTGTACCACCCTTTCTTCCTCGTCACCGAACACAATGGTCGCGAAGTGGTGCGCCATCGACTCTCTATCAATGAGCAGACACAGCAATATGACATTGACTTTGAACAACTTGATAAAGACTTAGAGGATGTCAAGTTCTTCGTACTGAGCAATCCTCACAACCCTGGAGGTCGCGTATGGCGTCCAGAAGAGCTGCAACAGATTGCTCTTTTGGCCGAAAAACATGGCACACTCGTCATCAGCGATGAGATTCATGCAGACCTGACACTCGCGCCTCACCGTCACACACCTTACGCTTCGGTAAGCGAAATAGCACGCCAGCATAGCATCACTTTTGGTTCGCCCTCTAAAGCATTCAACTGTCCCGGCATCGTTTCCAGCTACTCTATTGTTGCCAATGGTGCTATCCGACGCAAGTTTAACTCCTATCTGGCAGCCAGCGAACTGGATGAAGGCAACATGTTTGCACAACTTGTCACCGTGGCCGCCTACACACATGGTGCCGAATGGCTCAAGCAAGCAAAGAGCTATATTGCAGATAATATTAAATATGTGTCAGAGTGGTTGGCAGCCAATCTGCCTCAGATCAAACCTATTCGTCCCGAGGCTTCCTACCTCATCTATCTCGACTGCCATGGCTTGGGGCTCACTCACGAAGAAGTGCTCGATCTCTTTATCGACAAAGCCCATCTTGCTCTCGATGATGGCCGAAAGTTTGGTAGCGAGGGCGACCAGTTCATGCGCCTCAATGCCGCTACGCCTCGCGCCATTCTCACGCAGGCACTCACCCAGCTTAAGGATGCGGTAGATAATAAATAAAAAAAGATCATAGGTTATGACCGAAGCCGGTCATAAGTAGTGACCAACGTTTGTCATAAGTTAAGGCTCCCATTGGGGGCCTTTTTTATTTCCTTACATAGACTTATAAAAGAGCATATAGGCAGAATATTTTTCTACCACAATATAGTTTTACAGATAATTCACCCTATATTGCAGCATTTTCTTAGTATTGTTGCCTACTATTTAAGAAATATTCCGTTTCTTTGCGCCATCGATTTTCAAATGCTAACGAAATCAATTACGCAATGGATAAAAATACAATAGCTCTACATACTCAGTTCCGTCACCCCGATGCCTATGGCGCTATCTCGATGCCGGTCTATCATACAGCTGCCTACCAGTTCCCAGATGCAGCCTCGATGACCGAAGCCTTTTCTGGCCGAAGCGGAGAACCTGATTACAGCCGCGTGATGAACCCTACGGTTTCGTTCTTCGAAGATAAGGTTCGCACGCTGACCGGAGCCAAATCGGTTACCGCCTTCAACTCAGGCATGGCTGCCATCAGCAACCTTTTTCTGGCGGTGGCCGAAGCTGGCAAGAATATTGTTACCTCGGCTCACATGTTTGGCAATACTTTCTCTCTCATCACCAAAACACTGAACCGATTTGGAGTGGAGGCCAAGATTGTTAATCTGACCGATGTGGAAGCTGTTGCAGCAGCAGTCGATGACCAGACTGCTTGCATCTATTTAGAGATAGTCACCAACCCTCAACTCGAGGTGGCCAACCTCAAGGCTTTGGCCGAAATTGCTCACAGCCATAACATCCCGCTTCTGGCCGACACTACATTCCTCCCTTTCACCGAGTTCGACGGAAAAAAGTTAGGCATAGACGTTCGGGTGGTTTCATCGACCAAATATCTTTCGGGTGGTGCCACTTCGTTAGGCGGCCTGATTATTGATTACGGTAACTTCCCGAACATTGAAGACCGAATCAAAAACGAGCTACTCTTCAACGTAGGTGCTTACATGACTCCACATGCTGCCTACATGCAGGCTCTGGGACTCGAAACACTGCATGCTCGATACAAGATACAATCGGGCAACGCACTCGAACTTGCCCGCCGCCTCAGCCAGTTGCCACAAATTCAGAAAGTAGGTTACATTGGCTTGGAGGATAATCCTTATCACGATTTGGCAGTCGAACAATTTGGTCCAAGTGGTGGAGCAATGATTACCATCGACCTCCTTAGCGAAGAAGTCTGTTATAGGTTCATTAACAACCTGAAAATTATATTCCGCGCCACCAATCTTTTCGACAACAAGACGCTGGCCATTCACCCTTACTCTACGATTTTCGTAGGCTATTCGGCCGAAGAGAAAGCCCGAATGGATGTACTTCCAACCACCATCCGACTGAGCATTGGACTCGAGGATGTTGATGATCTTTTCGATGACATCCGGCAGGCACTCGAAGCCGCAAACATATAAAAACATCTTAAAAATTGAAAGATTATGAAAACTATTAATACAATCCTCGCCCTTGCATTCGCAGCCACTTCTTTTGTAGCACAAGTGTATGCTCAAAGCATCAAGACACCTTCGTTTGCCCAGCCATTGGTACAGCAGTGGATTACATTATACAACGAAGCCAACCCTGAGGTTGCGGTGTCATTAGCAGGCAAACAGGATACACCCGATATTCAGGTCGTAGTAAGTGAGAAACAAGGTTCTCAGCTGGGACAGAACACTGTCACCTTCGGCCGCTTCGCCATTCTTCCTTTTGCAGCAGAGGGCAGCAAGGCTGCACAGGCATTCGGACATCGCCGCCTCAGCAAGACTCGCCTCTCGCACATCTATTTCAATCTTCCTGCCGAAGAAGATGAGTTTGGCGATTACCTGGATGCCAACAAAGGCATGACCATTTATGCTGGCAACAGTCAGGCTTCAGTTGCCAATGCCTTTGCCGAGTTCTTTGGTGTTTCGGCTACTGCTTTTCGTGGCAAGCGCATTCAGGGCGATGACCGCTTTGTGAATCTCGCAGTTAGTCGCGACGAAACCGGCTTGTCGTTCAATGCTCTGGCTAATCTTTTCGATCTTGAAACACGCCAGCTTCGTCAAGGCATTCAGCTGCTTAATCCCGAAGCCAGTCGCGAGGTGCAGAAAGCGCTCGAAGAGGGCAATCTCGACCAAATTCTCACCACTTTGGAAGAGAGCAAAAACGAAGCCGTAGCAACTTCTGACATCCGTCTCAGCTACGATGCAAACAATGTAGAGGCCAGCCGATTTGTTGCGTGGGTGCTCTCAGAAGGCGTGAAATACAATCACCAGTTTGGCTTGCTCAACAATGAAGTTCAACTTCAGGCAAATAAGTAAATAGTTTCCGAAAAGTATATAAGAAACAGAGAGTGTAATAAATTCGATTAGCGTTATTTCTTAAGGTATTAATTTTATGGTTAACAATATTTTTACAGCGCGAAACATCGCGTTGAGCACCACTCTTTGCTTTGCCACAGTGGCTTTTGCTCAGCAGAAAATCAATATCCAGGGTCAAATCATCGATAACTCCACTGGCGAACCTCTCATAGGTGCCACCATTGCCACCAAGGCTTCAAAGAGTGGCGGTGTAACTACCGATTATAACGGTCAGTTCTCGCTCGAAACTACTGAGGAACTTCCTGTTACCCTAAAGGTTTCCTTTGTTGGTTATGAAGATCAAGAGGTCGATATCTATGATGATTCAGAGCCCGTTACCATCACATTGACCGAAAATCGCAATTTGCTCGATGAAATCGTAGTAACTGGTGTGTCGCAAGGCACCTCCCGAAAAGGACTTTCGTTTGCACTTTCAAGAGTTGACACCAAAGCTCTTAACACCGTTCCTGCTTCTGACGCTTCAACCTCTCTTCGCGGCAAAGTTGCCGGTATTCGCGTTGATCAGTCGGGTGGTAACCAGGGAGCAACAGTTTATCTGCGTGGTGCCAAGTCTGTAAGCGGCAATATTGAGCCACTGGTTGTAGTCGATGGCTTCGTCACAGCACTTTCTCTCTCAGACATTGCTCCTGCCGACATTGAAAACATTGAGGTGGTTAAGGGTGCTGCAGCTTCTGCACTTTACGGTACTCGTGGTGAAGGTGGTGTTATTCACGTCATCACCAAGAAGGGCAAAGGCAATAAACTTACCATCAATTTCGATAACGAAGTAGGTTTCTCGAACGCTATCAATATTCCAAGTTTGTCAAAATATCACCACTATCAAGTGAATAGTGACGGCTCATTCAAACTTGTAGGCGGTAACCGAACAGAAGATTATCAGGCCAATGGCTTTAGCGTCAATCTGCATCCTTATGCTACTGATTATGACAATATTGATGCAGTTTTGTCGAACCAAGCTTACTATACCAACAACCTGGCTATCTCGGGCAGTGGCGACAAATACAACTTCTACGCCTCTTATCAGAATCAGTCAAAAGGTGGTATTACCGATGCTATTGACAACGATACCCGACAGAGCTTCATGTTCAATTATGGCTACCAGCCAAATAAGCGTGTCAAACTGGAACTGAACTCTAATTACTCAGTTGCCAACACTCCATCAAGCATTGCCACCTCAGGCAGTGGAGGCGTTATTTATGCCGCAATGCTTCTTGAACCCTTCGTGCACCTGAATCAGAAAGACGAGAAAGGTCACTACATGCTGCAGCCCGACGGAATGGAATATGTGGGTACTACCTTCACCAATCCGCTCTATGCATACACAACTCAGGAATACGACTTCCAGACAACCAATTTCATGCTGGGTGGTCGCTTGAAATACACAATCAGTAAGTATTTCAATGCAGAGGCAGCTTATTCTATCGAGAATAAAGATTATACCACAGAGCGCTATTATCCTGTAGGTTACGAAACTTTATCGAAAGATCCTACCGTCAATAATGGTTCATATGCCCGAAGCGTACAGAAAACCTACACTCGCAACGGACAGGCTCAGCTCAACTACAACCAGCAAGTGGGCGACTTTAATCTGGGTGGTGCTCTCCGTGCCGTTTATGAATACTCAAAACTCGATGGCTTCTCGGCAAGTGGCTACAACCTTTCAGCTCCAGTCAAGAGTCTTGATGTGACCGATGCATCGACCCGCAAAACTACCACCAGCTGGGAGAAGACTGTTAACTACGGTTTCTTCCTCAACCTGAAGGCTGACTACAAAGAGAAGTTCTTCCTTGATGTTCTGGGCCGTCTTGACAAGAGTTCCCGATTCGGTTCAAATGTCGGCTGGGCATTCTTCCCTCGTGCAGCTGCTGCCTATCGTCTTACTCAGGATGTTGATCTTGGCTTTGTCGATGAACTCAAGCTTCGCGTTGCCTATGGCCAGGCTGGTAGTCTCCCTGCTTATGGCGCGAAATATAGCCGAGTAAACATCTCAAACTCAGGTGGTATCAGCTTTACACAAAACGCCAATACCGACCTCAAGCGTGCCATCACTTCTGAAACAGAAATTGGTTTCGATGCCGTGCTTTGGAAAAAGATCAACGTGCAGTTCAACTACGCTTTCTCGAATTCTAAGAACGACTTTATCAGTGTTCCAACCTTCAGTTCTACCGATGGCTCTGCTAAGATTTATGACAACTTAGGCAAAGTAAAATCAAATTCTGTTGAGCTCGAAGTTTCAAGCAACATCATTGATAAGCGCCAGTTCAAGTGGGATCTTGGCTTCACTTTCAGCCGAGTTCGCAGCGAAATCACCTCTTTGGGCAATGTTCCAGAATTTACCGACGGTTACTGGCGTCGTGCCGAAGGTCTGAGCACCTCTGCCATTTGGGGCTTCAGCATCTTCCGTAACCTGAATCAGCTGGAGGTAAACAGTGATGGTTACGTGATCAATGCTGGCGATGGCACTCGCCGACTTGAAGACTATACCGTCAACAAACTCGGTTTCGTTGTTGAAAAGAGCAAAGAGGGTACCGCTCAGGAATCGCCGGTCTTCTACGCCAATGCCAAGACTGGTAACCGAAAGGTGATTGGCGACGCTCAGCCTGATTTCACCATCGGCCTCAGCAACACTTTGCAGTATCGTCGATTCAGCCTTTACTTCAACCTCGACTGGAAGCATGGTGGCGATAAGTTTAACGAAACAAACAACTACCTGACTTATGTATGGCGTTCTCCATTCTGCGACGAAACCGCCAAGGCAGGTCTTCCTCTTAACTTCACCACCGCAGTCTTCAATCAGGAACAAATCAACGATTATTGGGTAGAGAGCACCAGCTATCTAGCTTTGCGCGAAGTCTCATTGAGTTATGATATTCCAGTGAAACGCAGTAACTTGCTGAAGAAATATGTCAAAGGCGCACGATTCTCTCTGTTGGGTCGAAACCTCTTCATCCTGACCAATTTCAAGGGTGTCAATGTCGATGCACAAACCTCTGACGATTTCTTTAACT
>JAUNCV010000031.1 GCA_030526445.1 Bacteroidales bacterium
GTGCCCTTGGTTACACTCTCGGGATGGAATGCAAAACGACTCTGGTGCTGACCCGGCTCAGGATGGAGAGCGCGAAGGAGATAGTTGACACGATAATGTGGCACCTCGCGGCCATCGACATAAGCGTGCCAACCATGTGGATAATAGATTTCGCTGAAAACCACAGTACCAGGCTTGCTGCACGAGGCTTCGTAAGTAAGCTCATTAGGCTGGTAGGTAAGCAAACGAATCTGGGCAGTGCTATCGGCCTCAAGATGAGCAGGAAGCTGAGCAGAGAACTGCTTATCGACAACTGCTGTGTGGTGCAAATCGTATTGCATGAGGCCATCACACTCCTCGTTGGCAGTATCGACCACCTTGAGCTCAGAAACAAACCAAGCATTGCCCATGGCTCCTGGATTGAGCTGCACTTTGGCCTCGCCCTCATTGCCCTTCATAATAAGATACTTGGTATTGAGCATATTGATGACTGGCAAGTGCATCTGAGAGAGATGCTGGTCAATAAGATCCTGATAACGACGAAGCTTGGCAGCACTGTAACCGCCGATGCTCTTGAGGCGATATGAAGTGCGGGCATCATTGAACGGACTAACAGTAAGATTGAAGACACGGAAATTTGGATCCTTGTCTTGCAATATCTGCTTCTCCCACGACTGTGCACGGAACTGCTTATCGAACGCATTGGCAGGAGAGAATGAGTCATCGTTCATGAAACGCTTATCGACAGGCCACATATCGGCCAAAACCAAAGCGCCAAGAATCAAAGCAAGCATTGGGGTGCTGAACTTGAAACTTCGGGCATAACACCAAAGCACGAAAGTGCCACCAACAATGAAGAGCAGAGAGCGCCAGCAATCGGATGAAAGCATGGCCTTGCGAGCATCGACAAGCATGGGGACAATCCACTCAGGCATCTGGCCATCGCTCTTACCACTGAAACCGCTGGTACTAAACAGACAAACCAGGACAAGCACAGCTGCAATGCCGCCTGCCATGAGAACTTTCTGAGAAAGATCAATGCCACGACGCTGGGCTTCGACCAACTGCTGAAGAGCAAGGAAGCCCAACAGCGGCATGGTAATCTCGGCTATGACAAGAATAGACGACACAGCACGGAACTTGTTGTACATAGGAACAAAGTCGAAGAAGAAACGAGTTGGACCCATGCAGTGATAGCCCCACGAGAGAACAACGGAGAGCAAAGTAACAGCAAGCAACGCCCACTTGTAAGGACCTTTGACCACAAACAAGCCAAGAAAAAAGAGCATGCAGACAATAGCGCCCATATACACAGGACCTGCGGTGAAAGGCTGATCGCCCCAATAGGTAGGCAAACTTTCACAAATCTGCTCGGCCTGCTTGCGTGGGAAGCCTTTCTCTTCAAGACCTTTACGGAAAGCATCGTCATCACTGAGATTATAATTGCTTGAACCACCCATGTAATTGGGCACAAGGAAGGTCCAACACTCGTCAATGCCATAACTCCAGTTGGTGGCATAGTCAAGATCAAGGCCCTGGGTTTTGTTGCCACTGTCAGAGGTTTTATCCAAGTCGGAATGTCCACCACGCATGGTTTCTGCTGCATATTCGAGATTAGCGAATGTGGCTGCTGTACCAGTGCCTACACCAATGCCAAGAGCTGCCAGAGCGAGACCGCAATTGAGGGCAAAAGTCTTCCACTGCTTAGAAGCAACTGTCTTGCAAAGTTCGGCTACACCAAAAGCCGCAAGAATAAAGCAGACATAGTATGACATCTGAGGATGTGGATAGAAGCCGGCCATTGTGCCAATCATAGAGAAACATACACCTGCTTTTCGATGACCATTGAAGATGAGATAGAAGCCTGCTGCGGCAAGCGACATCAGCGCCAATGTTGAGGTCTTGCCATGATGATTGGCCGCAATAATAATAAAGAAATAGCTGGAGAAAGCAATGGCCAAGGCTCCGACAATGGAGAGCCACTTATCGACCTTCATGCTTCGAAGCAATGCAAAGAAGCAGCAGCAATAGATGAGAACAATGGCTATGACATTGCGATGTCCCCACTGAAGCGTGCGAAGCAAAGGCCACATCCAAGTGGTAGAGAGATAACGGAAACCACCGACCTGGTAGTTGGGCATACCAGAGAACATTGAGCCAGTCCAAAAACTGAAATCGCCAGTCTCCTGGGTATATTCGACACACTCTTGAACAGCAGCACGTCCTTGCACGCCATCGGACGACGCAATCACCTTGCCTTCGAGCACAGGCGACATGTAGAGGCATGCCACCACTACAAAAATCAATGCGGCCACAAGATAGGGCCAAAGTTTCTTGATGAGTTTCATTCTTATATAGTTTTATAGATTTTTCAAAAGATCGATTACTGCCTGGGCATAACCTTTCTTAAACAGAAGCCAGTGTATGGTTGCATAAAGCCGACGCAACTGCAGAGATGCATACAGCGGCTGTTGGCAATAAGAAAGATATGCTTTGCGAAGAGCCTTTGCCGCTGCCAAACGCTGCTTGTATCGGTTAGGATTCTTGCCCGTTGAAAGCGAATTGCTGCGAATCATGTAGATGTAGAGTGGATCATCGACACAGGCCATACGCTCAGACAATAGCAGACAACAGGTGAGGAAATGAGTGTCCTCGCTATTTCGAAGCAAAGGGAAACGCAAGTTATTTTCGACCAAGAAACTGCGACGAAACAGAAAGCAGACACTGAAGGTTACAAAGTGGCGAAGAAAATACTGTTTCTTTTCGAGAGAAAATTCACCCGCCTCAAGTACCGGATTTCGAAAAACCTTTCCATCATTCGCTCCTCCACAATACTGTAACTGACAGTAGGTAAGATCGGCATTGTGAGCATCGGCCTGACTGACCAACTTCTCGAGGAAAGTAGGTTGCCATGCATCATCACTATCAATAAAGGCAATATACTGACCTTGAGCCTGCTCAATGCCAAGATTACGAGCCAAACCGGGGCCGCCATTATGTGGAGTTGTGAGGAAACGGAAACGGGAATCGCCCTCAGCTGCACGGCGCGCTACTTCGATACTATTATCGGGACTATGATCATCGATAAACAGCACCTCAAAGTCTGTGAAAGTTTGCTGCTTGATACTTTCGATGCATGCCTCAATATATGGGGCGACATTATAAACGGGAGAGATAACACTAACTTTCATCGGCCCATTCTCCTTTTAATTTTTTTCGGCCAACCAGCAATGCGCTGTGGAATTTTGACACTCCAACGGATGCACTCGTCGAAGAAAAAGCCAACGCGTTGAACGAAGCCAAACTCTGGACGTTGCATATGGCGCAGAAGATACACCTCATCAATAACAGCATTGATACGTAAAGACTGATTAATATCTTTACGATCATTTCCTTCGAAGAGTCGTGTAAGCCAACTGATGCGAAACAATCGGGCAAACCACGAGTGCTGGCAAAGTATTCGGCCAGAGGCATCTGCCAGCTGAGTGGTAATCCCATCAGGATGATGGCTATTGTCGAGATAGAGCGTTCGGTTAGGAAATGTTTGAACCATCCAGTAGAAAAAATTGTAATAAGGTTCGATACCCTTATAACTATCCTTGCGAAGTTGGGGAATGAGTTTTGAAGCATTCCATTCACGACGAATTTCGCGCAAATTGAAGACATTAAAGAACGGATTAGTGACCAACTGATCACCTCGACGTGGTACACCTACTCCAGCATCGGAACAACCTGCATTGACCCATCCTTCTTGTACCACCCGATGGGCCAAAGCTAAGACTGCATCAAGATCGGTGATAAAACAATCTTCATCAACATTGATAGCAATATCGCACTCTTCATCTTCGAGCATGGTGAAGAAATATCCTTCAGCTGTCTGGTCTGTGAGGCGCACACAAGGATAGCCAGCATCCTCATAGAGACGTCGGCTGATAAGATAGAGCTCTTTATTGAAAGAGCGGCAATAGAATTTAATGCGAGCAGAATGATTCATTATCTTCTAAAAATTCTCACATACAACCACTTAACCACAACATCGATCTCATGATTAAGACACTCTAGCCATAGAGGCCAGCGTTCATGATACTTGTTCCAGTATTTAATATAATCAATGCGTAGAAGTTTGTTTTCTGGATAAAGGGAAAATCTGAGTTCTCGACGTTCTATGAAAGAAGCATATTTCTCATCAATGCGACAAAGTTCCGTTGGAGAAAACACAGAACGAGGCATATCGAGCAAATATAACTTATAAAAAAGACGAAGTCGATGCTCGATGTAATGTTTCATATAAACCTTGCGACTAGCTGTTAGCTGATCATAGTGAACATCATAATAAGATACAAGAGAATCAAGTACACGCTCCATCTGCCCTATCTGTCGGACAACGACAGAAGGATCCATGGTTTGACCAACACGATCAAGATTATATTGATAAAGATTAATATCATAAAAAACGATACTCTCTGCATGATATATTGGATGACTAGCCCACTCGGTATCTGTATAAGAAATACCCTCAGTCTGATAATAACCGATAGAGCGCAAAAGATCTGTACGATAGCAAAGGGCATGCATGAGAAACTGGCGTACATAACCAGAAGAGAGAACCTCGTCTAGATCATAAATCTGTCCATATGCAAAGGGCTCACGCCCCATAGTGTTGTAGCGTATCACCTCATACTGTCCCTCAGCAGCATGCTGTGTGAAGTGGGTGTTGATGATATCTACCCTCCTGCCCTGCTGTTCCATTGTGACAATTTCGTTCAGCAACTGGTTGAGCGCTGGGATAGAGAACCAGTCATCAGAATCGAGCACTTTGACATAAACTCCTTGTGCCACAGGCAAAGCGGCATTGATAGTAGAACCATAATTTCCATTTGGTTTATCAATGACACGTACTATCTCGGGATAGAGCTGTTCCCAATTACGAGCTACAATCAAAGAATCATCCTTTGAACCATCATTGACAACTAAAGCCTCAAGATATTCATCTGCAAGATCTGCATTAACTAAAGACTCTAACCAACGCGGCAGAAGCTGCGCCATATTGTATGTAGGAATAATGATGGTAAGAAGTTTTGCCATAAGTCAAATAAGCGTAAAAATTCAACTGACTAGAATTTATTGTAAAGAACGATAAATGAAATTGAGCGACAAGGCACGCTGCTCAGAAAGGATGTTTTCTACTTTCTCATATGCAATAGGTTCTTCGTTGATAGGCTGGTCTACAGACCATAAACGATGCTCCATACCCAAAAGATTAAGCAAATGAGACGTTCTCGTATCTTGCCCATCACCTACAAGAAGAGAAAACAGATTTCGGTGATTAATTATAGCAAACACAGAGCCGTGAAACGACGGTGTGAAAACATACTCTGCTCGCTGCAAAGCTCCTAAAAACAACTCCTCACCTGCTGTAGTAAAATAGTGAACTTTACGATGAGTCAAAGAAAATGCTATGAGCGATGGTTTAATACCCTCTGAAAACAGCAAAAGTTCACACCCCTTTGATTGTACAAAATCATAAATACGATGAATAAAATTCTGACTTCGTCGTACACAATAGAAGACTGCATACCTTTTACCAGGAAGAGGATCGCGGCTCTCAAGTTCTTGATACAAATCTGGAGTAGCTAACAAAGTAGGATCAAGTACCACCTCAATTGACTTGCCTTCAGCCAACGGGATAAAATCTCGGGCACGGCTCTCTTCGCGCACTGAAATCATGTCAAAATTGGAGAGTGCACGGCGCATGTAGACCTGATTTGTCTCATTAAGTTCAAGATGCTCTCCACTCACGGCATAAGAAACTTTGCGAGCGCCAGGCTTTGTGGTGAAGAAGCCTGTATAAACGGGATCGAAGTGCTCATCAGAGCCAAAAGTGCGCCACAACTGATCGCTGCCTATATAATAAACTTCCTTATCATAGGGGATACTATCAACAAAACCTCGTTCAGGATTGATGTAACGATACATAAAGCGACGGAAGCGCAATTCTTTGACCACAGCCCAAGGGAAAAAAAGCCAAGCGGCAAGAGCTGCGGTAATTTTGGGTTGAAAGAAATGACTCCAATGAAAGGGATTATAGTGATGTAGGATATCGGGCTGACCATAGCGAATCATCTCGACATCACATCCCTGTTGTTCAAGCACACGTTTAAGGGCAAACGGCTGTAACATAGCACCATAGTTTGCCGCAAAATAGGTTGTGAGAATTCCTACATTTTTCTTCATTTCTAAGATTTTTTACCAGTATTCAAGGTGCGTAAAGCAGTCTGTAAACCCTGTTGTTTTTCTCGCTCTTGTTTACGTCTTCTAGGCCAAACAAGTAGGTTAAGGCAACGACGATAAATTTCGTTAAGATACCGATTGCTGAACCCATTCTGATAAACAAATTTCTGAACGAAAGATGGCATACAACGTAGACGACGGATATAATTAGCCCCATAAAAAAGTGCATCGTTGGTAGGCATATACAGATTTTGATTGTATGGCAAAATCTCTTCCCAAGATGCTGAAGTAACATACAAATCTGGACAATCGTATGCCAATTTCTTTCCCTTTTCACTATTTGGAAATAAAATCGAAGTACCCATATGATTGCGATAACGTTCGTGATCGGCACTCAAATTCCACCCCCAAAAATCGCCTAACGTAATATCTGCCACACGATTCAAAGTTGCATATTGGCAAGAGAAACAGTTTTTTCGATTAAACGAAAATTCGAGATAAGCACGAAAGAGAAAGTCATAGACATGCTTTTTTTTAGTGACCTGTTTACCATTGCAATGCAAATAGGTGAGACGATTATTGTTTCCTATCCAACCTTTATCATCCTTCGTTCTATAACTTACAATATGGCTGGCATGCTCAAACTTTAACGCCTTTCGATGCAATTCATTACTAGGCACACCATGGCATAGCACTTCAATAGTATATAAATTATCAAGAGGTGTTCCTTGTAAAAAGGAATATAATGCTGCAATATGGCAAGGCACACCAGAAAAGAGAACTCGAGCGCCTTGACGCAGACGTTTTCGCACCATTTTATAACAGCCCGTGGCATTACTCTGCTGGTACTTAGAATTTTGCAACACGGGTAAATCACAATAGTGTGATATTTCCATATGACACACCGTATCGTCAGGCTGTAATGCAGCCCCATAGACAAACGAGGATTGTGAACTTTTTAGAAAATGATAAGCGATTTGTGCAAAAACTCCACCAGAAGCACTCTTTCGAATAAGTTCTTGGTTAAGACTCCATCCAGCTAAAGGTTGGACCTTGCATGCGTCGTGACGTTCCAGCACCTCTGGATGCAAGATATGGCATCTCTTTTCGCACAAACCACAGCCATTACAACTTTCTTCTTTGACAATTATGCAATAAAATGCATTCTCATCCTCACTGAACTGTAATGCCTGACGCGGACACACATCTACACATGCTCCGCAAGCACAGCACTGGCTGGTCGACGGTAAAGAAGGTCTCATAATAAACTCTTAACTACGCTCTCAAGATCTTTGAGATAGAGCATATTAGGGCCATCGCTCTTGGCTTGTTCTGGGTCAGGATGCACCTCAAAGAAATAGCCCGTTGCACCAAAAGCCTTTGCAGCAAGGGCCATGGATGGTACGAACTCACGATTGCCTCCGGTCTTGCCACCTGCTGCTCCCGGACGCTGAACAGAGTGGGTGCAGTCCATGATGACGGTGGGGGTGAAGCGTTTCATATCGGGGATGTTGCGGAAATCGACAACAAGATTGTTATATCCATAAATATTACCACGCTCTGTAAGCCAAACATTATCGTTGCCACTCTCACGCACCTTTTGAACCGGATATTCCATATCAAGGCCCGAAAGGAACTGCGCCTTCTTGATGTTAACAACTTTGCCAGTCTTAGATGCAGCCACAAGCAAATCAGTCTGACGACAGAGGAATGCAGGAATCTGAAGCACATCAACCACTTGACCTACTGGCTCAGCCTGGCAAGACTCATGTATATCTGTAAGCAAACGTAGTCCGAATTTACTCTTAATATCTGCCAGCATCTGCAAACCCTTTTCTAGACCTGGACCACGGAATGAGGTGATGCTTGTGCGATTAGCTTTATCGAACGAAGCTTTGAAAATTACATCTACACCCAGATTCTGGTTGATGCGGACCAATTCCTGGGCAACGGTTTCGAGACACTCCTGCGACTCAATGACGCAAGGACCGGCAATGATAACAGGTTTCATAATGATATAGTTATTAATTATTTTCTTCTTAACAATTTAGTAGCAATAAACCAATTAATCTGCTCAGAGATGTGCAAATAGTAGATAAGAACCACTGCAACACAACAGACTATAGAGGTTCGAATGATACAATCGGCCCAAGGCGACCAGCCCTGAAAAGACGGGATGAGCCAATTGATGGCAAAAAGTGCAACTAATAAAACAACAACACGCAAATGCCGCCAAGTAAAGGGATTGGTACGAAGCTTAACTTGGACCAAATATTGCTGATAACTATAGCTCAAAACAGTAGCTATGAGTGTCGCTAATGCTGCACCTGTGAGTCCGTAAAGAGGAATGAAATACAAGTTAGTACCAATAGTGATAAAGGTGAGTACAATGGTGACAATAAGAGTCCAATAATAATAGCGACTGAAGGAAATGAGAGTATTTCCGAAATTGAGCGTTCCGAAAATTACCTTTGCAAAACCAAGGAAGAGTACAGCCCATTTACCCTCAGCATAGATGTGGCCATTGGGAATAATAGCAAAAATGTTGTCAAGGTTAATGTAAACAATGAGCAACAAAACTGTACTAGCCAACATCTGATGAATGCTAACCTGCTTGTAAAGAGATTCAGCCTCAAGCATGTTGCCCTCTTTCATCGCTTTAGCAGCCAATGGTGCGGAAATTGCAGAAATATTGCGCGAAGGCATATTGACGACTTCGGCCATATAAAGCACAATGGCATAAACACCTGCACTATAGAGACCTTTCACACCAGCGAGCATAAAAATATCAAGCTGAGACATTAGATTACCACTGATGGTAGACAATAAGAGAAAACCTGAATAACGTACTACTTTCTCTCGCAAGTCTCGACTGACAAAACTCCAATTGTGTCGCAATTCACGACTACCTATGCAAAGTGAATAGATAAGCGTGGTAAGCATGCACACTCCATAGCCACAGATGAAACTAACAATGAGTCCCTTAACGCCAAGAAGTCCAAAGCCAAAGGCAAGATAGATGCAAACCATGATGAGGCGCATCCCCACTTCACGCACAGCCTTGGGAATTGCAATGCGCATGTTTATGTTTGCGTAGTTTTCACCCCACGACCACAAAGCGAGCACTGCCATGAGAGGGATTACATAATAATAGTAATCGTTAAACAATGCACTCTTAGCTCCAAAATATGCCTCTATTGGAGACCGAAACACGAGATAAACAATGGTAAAGAAGACAATTCCCACCATTGGGAAAAGTGTATAGTAATAAAGAAAGCCATTATTACCGCTCTTTTCGTCTCGGAAATAGGGGAAAAAACGCATTCCAGCGCTACCCGATCCCAATAGTGCAAGGGTGCCGAGCAACAACGAAACCTCGTAGATGACCTTTGTAAGACCATAGACCTCAGGATTGTTGAAATATTTAGTGACGATGTAAAGCTGAACAAACATGCCCAACAAAACACCGACATAGTTTACAAAAATGCCTTTAAGAGATTGGCGGATGACAATGCCCACAATTATGAGTATTAAAAGTTAAAGTTATTGGTGGCGAACTTTGACACGATGGTGGAACCAAAATGTGCCCACAATCTGGACACTACGGTTGCCAGACTGTTCATAAGTATCTTTTTTACTATCTGGGAAAATATTTCCCAAACCAAAATAATAGCGTCCAGTAAGTTGGAAGCTATACTGACGATTGAACTTAAACTCATAACCAAGACCTGCCTGAATTCCGTAGTCAAACTTCTTTGAAACATCCATTAAATGGTGCTGATAACCATGAGGAAAACGCCATGCATACTCTTCATAGAAACTTTCATCAAGGTTGGAAGAGATTTTGTCGCTCAAGTAGACACCAATTTTCGGACCAAGATCAACGGCAATCTCACTCTTCTTCCCTAAATTGAAATAGATGTGAGCTTGAACAGGAAGTTCAATGTATGACAAAGTTCGTGAGAACTTATAGTCGGGATGATCTTCATCATACTCATCGGTCATGGTGCGCTGAGTGTAAAGCAATTCAGCCTCAATGCCAAAAAACTTCTCCTCTATATAGCGAACAGCCACACCTGCTGTCATGCCAGACCCCATCTTCTGAGTGACCTTTGGGTAAAAGTTATATGTACTCATATTAGTACCTCCCACGACGCCAAAATCCCACTCACGGGGCACTTTCTGCTGCGCAATGGCAGAAAGAACAGCCAAAGAGAATATCAATAGTAAAAGAATTCTTTTCATGAGATGTTACTTAATTTCATAACGTTGAATCTTCGACTCAGGAGTAAAGTGTACAAGATAGAATCCCTTGTTAATGAAACCTCCATTGCCTTCGCGACGGAAAAGCATAGCACTCTGCAAGGTTTTTATCATTTTGCCATCGGCAGCAAGGTCGAAATCATGACCATAAGTATTAAGCATATGCAAACCGTATGACAACACATCATAGCCCAATAGACCATATTTGGGATACAGTTCCATCATCTCGCGTGCATACCAGTATCGGTATTTTCCTTGAACATCAATAACTTCTGGATCAAAAGGATCAACATAGAACTTCGAGAACATCCAAACATTCATGTCAAAAAAATAATCCATAAAGTCGTTAGTATAGAGCTGCCATTCTGGATAACCAAGAATAGCAATCTTTCGCTCTTCATTACCAACATCCGTCTTTCGTTGTTTACGTTCCTCCTCGAGTTCCTTCAGCATAGCTGCATACTTCTCAGGATTAGTTTCTTGTAAATCCGCAAACTCCGCCTCAGGATTTTTGTCGAGAAATAGCTTATTTTTGAAACTAGGGAAGAAACGGCGCATAGCATCACGCTGCGGAGTTTCTGGAATATAGAGCACATTACTATTTTCAAGACCAAGAGCCGCATCCATCTTAGAGACACTACCAGGTGAATTATAAGTATATTCACGATAATCGATAAAGCACTCCTTTAAGTATTTTTTCAGGTAGGCAGCATACGGATCTTTCTTGGCACGATACATACTATCGGTCACAAAGACAATGGCATACTCTGGGAAACGAGTCTTAATCTCATCGCTCAACTCTGGATAAAGTTCCGCAGTATAAGTATTCATCTGAAAAAGATGCGGACAAGTAGCAGTAAGATCTGGCACAAGTTTGAACGGATTAAGCACATTTATACCATGTGACTCGCCAAAAAGAGCAACCTGACGAATATCTGCCGGCTCCATAGGAGCTATTATCAAATCCATAGACGAAAGTTCGGGACGAGTCAAAATATGCTCCAATGTCTCAGTCGCAAGATCAAATGTGTGCAAATCTATTCGCATACCACGCAATTGTGCCTTATTGATTGCCAACAATGCACCTTGATAAAACTCAACAGAACGCATCTGTACCTTATCTTCTGCAGCCGAGCGAGAAGCAAGGTTAAATGGCAAAATGATAGCAATGCTCTTAGTCCCATCAAGTTTTCGTTCGGGAGCAAAAAGATGCTCGATCTGCTGCTCAATTTGCTGAGCAGACGGAGTGACACTTACGGCCGATGCCACCGTTGAGTTAGATTGCGACGAAGTGATAGGTGAAGCTAAAGCAGAAACTTCTTCCATATCAGGTTCAGGTATCACAATCACAGCACCTGCAGGAACATTGAGCCCATTGATAATACCAGGATTTGCCTTCTGAATTGCCTCTTGGGTTACCTGAAACATATGGGAAATGCGGTAAAGCGTATCACCAGGCTTTACTTCATAAGTGCGTTTTTCGGCCCATATTGGTGCCGACATCAATGCAAAAACTGCAACAATAACAAGAGTTTTGAGTTTATTATAAAATTTCGTATACATACACGTACAATAATTAGCAGCGGCAAAGTTAAGGCTTTTCGATGATATTGCCAAACAAAATACATTATTTATTTACACGCACGAGTTTTTTTTGTCATTTCCTTGGCAGTTTCGCAGAAAAGTTGTATCTTCGCCCGCAAAATTTAAAAATTTAAGCTATGTCTAAAACTATCATACTTGGTATTGAATCGTCGTGCGACGACACTTCGGCTTCCGTTTTGGTCGATGGCGTAATGCTCTCAAATGTCATTGCCAGTCAGGCCGTTCACGAAGCTTATGGCGGAGTAGTACCAGAACTCGCTTCCCGAGCCCACCAGCAGAACATTGTGCCTGTAGTATCTGAAGCCATCAAGCGCGCCGGCATCAAACCAGAAGATCTGACAGCCATTGCATTTACTCGTGGTCCTGGACTCATGGGCTCACTACTAGTAGGCCTATCATTTGCAAAAGGTCTTGCATCAGCTCTCAACATTCCAATGATTGACGTAAACCATCTGCAAGGTCACGTTATGGCGCATTTTGTGCAAGAGCCTAACATTCCCAAAGAGACACCAACTTTCCCTTTTCTTTGCCTACTTGTTTCGGGCGGAAACAGCCAGATTATCAAAGTAACAAGCTACAAAGAGATGGAGGTTATTGGTCAAACCATTGACGATGCAGCCGGTGAGGCCTTTGACAAATGTGCAAAAGTAATGGGTATGGGCTATCCAGGTGGTCCTATTGTAAATCGCTATGCGAACGAAGGCGATCCCAAAAGATTCCAATTTGCTAAGCCTCATATAGAAGGACTAAACTACTCATTCTCTGGGCTAAAAACATCTTTCCTCTATACTTTACGCGATGAACTTAAATTAAATCCAAACTTCATAGAGGAAAACAAAGCAGACTTATGCGCCTCTCTGCAGAAAACCATTGTTGACATCTTGATGGACAAACTCAAGAAAGCAGTCAAACAAACAGGCATCAAACAGGTAGCCCTCAGCGGTGGAGTTTCAGCCAACAGTGGTGTACGAGATGGACTCACTACACTGGGCGAAAAATATGGTTGGAAAGTATTCTTACCACCATTCAAATTTACCACCGACAATGCCGCCATGATTGCCATTGTAGGCCATTATAAATTTCAAGACAAAGACTTCTGCGCCTTTGACGCTCCTGCCTTTGCTCGTGTTACGGACAAATTCTGAACTCAGAACCATATAGACAATAACGCCTTGTGATTAAATCAGCACTAACCTTTCTGAGCGGTCTTTCTGTTGCCATTATCGGCTTTGCAGCCTTCAGCAGCGAACAAACTACAAAGCCCGAATTGCCTCAAATGCTCAGTTTTTCGGCAACGCCAAGATTTGAAAATCATATTGAAATTTTCGGCCAAAAAGTAGATCTCAGTCGCTGGGATTTACATGAACGCTATGAGCGAGAACTGACCAGTTTCTGCTTTTCGCACAACAACACTTTGCTCACTTTAAAACGTGCCAACCGTCTCTTTCCCATCATTTGTCCAATACTCAAAGAAGAGGGAGTGCCGGAAGATTTAATATACCTTTGCTGCATTGAAAGCACACTTAACACGCGTGCAAAATCACCTGCCAAAGCAGCCGGACTTTGGCAGTTTATGGAATCGACAGGCAAGGAATACGGACTACAGATTGACGCAGAAGTAGACGAACGCTACCACACTGAAAAAGCAACACGTGCCGCTTGCGCCTTTTTTAAGAAAATGTATGCAGAATTTGGCGATTGGAACAGTGTAGCAGCAGGGTTTAACGGTGGAATCAACGGAATTCGCCGAAAACTAGAAAAACAGAAAGCCTCCACGGCCCTTGATTTGCAATTAGTTGAAGAAACTTCTCGTTACATGTTTCGCATAATGGCAATGAAAGAAATTATGCGAGACCCATACCATTATGGTTTTGTACTTTATAGCGACCAACTCTATCGCCCCATTTCTACAAAAAGCATCAAGGTCTCTTCAACAATATCTGACCTCACTGCCTGGGCCGAAAAACAGGGATATAACTACCTACAACTTAAAGAGTTTAACCCCTGGTTGCGAGATACAAAACTCACGGTTCGTCCTGGAAAAGAATATCAAATACTACTCCCGAACAAGGATGAAATGAATTATGATGGCAAACCTTTTGCAATTTACAACATAAAATGGGTAGTAGATCAACAATAATCCAAACAAAACCAAATAAAAATGATAGATTATCTTGACAACCTCGATAAAGCACTGATGTTATGGATGAATTATGACGGCGGTGCAGTGCAAGATCAGTTTTGGTATTTCGTATCGGGCAAAATGACATGGATACCACTCTATCTCTTCCTTTTATGGATGCTAATGAAACACTGTTCTACAACCGGGCAATTAAAAAAGATAAACTGGAAACAGTTTGGAACACTTCTGCTCATCACAGCATTGGTTGTACTACTCTCCGACCAAATTGCATCAGGCTTAATCAAACATTGGGTTGAAAGGCCAAGACCTTCACAGCCTGCGTCAGGCATTTCGGACATGATACATATTGTGAACGACTATCGAGGTGGAAGATACGGTTTCGTTTCAAGCCATGCAGCCAACACTATCGGAGTGGCGTTATGGTTTTCTCTTCTACTACGCAAACGCTGGCTCTCTTCACTCTTGGCATTCTGGGTTGTGCTCAACTGCTATAGCAGAATATATCTTG
>JAUNCV010000032.1 GCA_030526445.1 Bacteroidales bacterium
AAAAGAGGCCACAGGCGAGGATAAAAGTTAGATAATTCAGTTTCATTTCGTGCGCAAAGTTAAGAAAAAAGTGCCGAAAGGTGTCACAAAAGAGCCTTTTTTTTGTGTTGAAGAACATATTTTTGACATTTTTTTGCAAATATTGTAGTATGAAAAGATAAAAAATGACTATATTTGCGCGTTCGATAAATAGTAATTATATATAAATAATGAGTAACGGCGTAAGCCATGACGGCATTGTAAAAGATATTCAGGGCAGGATGGTCACTGTGCAGTTTGTGCAGAGTTCAGCTTGCTCAGGTTGTCATGCAAAACATTTGTGCACTTCGGGCGAAAGTAAAAGTCGAGAAGTGATAGCCGAGTGCTGGGGACATTCATTTCAGGTGGGCGATGCTGTGACCATCTCAGTGTCGCATCAGTTGGCGCGTCGTGCCATGTGGTATGCTTTCGGCTTGCCTGTGGTGCTGCTTGTGCTGGCGCTCTTCCCACTCATTGCGTGGGTGGGCGATTTAGGTGCTTGTGCTGGCGAAATTATTCTGCTGTCTATTTATTATACCATATTCTATTTTATGCGCAACAAGCTTGAAAAGCAAGTTTGCTTCGTGGTGAGACCGAGATACAGTTGACAGTTGTCTGTTCTTTGCTATCAACTTCTCACTAATTAAGTTTCAAATTCGAAAAAAATCTTATACTAATTCTTATCAATAATCATTAACTAACATCATGAACGGAATTGTGATTGCCCTAATCGCCCTTGGCGTGTTAGGTTTGGTAGGCTCGCTGCTGCTTTATGTGGTGGCCAAGCAGTTCTATGTTTACGAAGATCCACGTGTGGGTCAGGTTGAGGAATCGCTGCCAGGTGCAAACTGCGGTGGCTGCGGCTTCCCAGGTTGTCATGGTATGGCTGATGCTTGCGTCAAGGCCAAGGATGGCAAAAACTCGCTCGAAGGTTTGCTTTGCCCAGTAGGTGGCAATGAGACCATGAGCAAGGTTGCCGATATCCTCGGACTCGAGGCTGGTTCTGCTGAACCACGACTGGCTGTGGTGCGCTGCAACGGTACCAAGTGTGCTCGTCCAAAGGTAGCTAACTATGATGGCGCCAAGAGCTGCGCTGTTGCTGCGGCAACCTTCGGCGGCGAAACCGGTTGTGCCTTTGGCTGTATCGGCTTGGGCGACTGTGCAAAGGCTTGTGCCTTCGATGCCATCAAGATCAACCTCGAAACTGGTCTTCCAGAGGTCGATGAGACCAAGTGTGTGGCTTGTGGCGCTTGCACCAAGGCTTGTCCTAAACTGCTCATTGAGCTTCGCAAGAAGAACTGCGCCAAGACCCCAGTCGAGAAGCGTGTTTGGGTACAGTGCACCAACAAGGACAAGGGCGCTGTGGCAAACAAGGTCTGCAAGAACTCTTGTATTGGTTGCGGCAAGTGCGTGAAGACTTGTAAGTTTGAGGCTATTACCCTCGACAACAATCTTGCATGGATTGACAGCGACAAGTGTAAGGCTTGCGGCATGTGTGTAGCTGAGTGTCCTAAGGGCGCTATTCATGCCACTGCTCCTGTAATGGCTGTAGTAGAGAAACTCAAGGCTAAGAAGGAGGCTGAGAAGAAGGCTGCTGCCGAGGCCGCTGCTGCTGCCAAGGCTGAGGCTGAGGCTCAGAAGGCTGCAGAGGCAACCAAGGTAGCCGAGCCAGTAAAGAGCGCTGAGTAATTGTCGAACTTGTAAATAAGTCAAATTGTCAAATATGAAGACTTTTAAGCTTGGCGGTGTACATCCCGCTGCAAATAAGCTTTCGGACAAAGCTCCTATTGAGCTTGCTGCTGTGCCTTCGCTCGTAGCCATTCCAATGGCACAGAATCTGGGTGCACCTTCGAAGGCTGTAGTCGCTAAGGGCGACAAGGTGAAGGTCGGAACCGTGATTGGCGAACCAGGCGGCTTCCTCTCTTCTTTTATTCATTCTTCTGTTTCGGGCACTGTTGAAAAGGTAGACTTCGTAGAGGATGCTACCGGACGTCGTGTGCCTGCTGTCTTCATCAAGGTTGAGGGCGATGAGTGGGAAGAGAGCATCGATCGTTCAAAAGATATCGTAAAAGAGATTAAGCTCGAAAAGCAGGAGATTATTGACCGCGTTAAGGCTTGCGGTATCGTTGGTATGGGTGGTGCAACCTTCCCAACACAGGTGAAGCTCGCTCCACCACCAACAGCTAAGCCAGAGTGTGTCATCATCAATGCCGTAGAGTGCGAACCATATCTCACTTCCGACCACAGCCTCATGCTGGCTCACCCTGAGGAGATTCTCATTGGTGTGCAGATTCTTGAGAAGGCTATGGGCGTGAAGAAGGCATACGTGGGCATTGAGGCTAACAAGCCAGATGCTATCAAGCTCATGACCGAAACCGCTAAGAAGGGTTTCCCAGAGATCGAGATTGTGCCTTTGCAGCTCAAGTATCCACAGGGTGGTGAGAAGCAGCTCATCAATGCCGTGATTGGCAAAGAGGTTCCATCGGGCGGTCTGCCAATCATGACTGGCGCTTTGGTGCAGAATGTTGGTACTGCGTTTGTCGTTTATGAGGCAGTGCAGAAGAACAAGCCACTCATCGAGCGCATCGTAACTGTGACTGGTAAGAGCGTGAAGAAGCCTTCGAACTTCCAGGCTCGTATTGGTGTGCCTATTCAGCAGCTCATCGAGGCCGCTGGCGGTTTGCCAGAGGATACCGGCAAGGTTATCTCGGGTGGCCCAATGATGGGTAAGGCAATGCCTGATACCAATTCATATATGGTTAAGGGTTGCTCGGGCATCTTGATTATGAAGAATGAAGAGGCTCGTCGCCGTGACGCCAGCCCATGTATCAAGTGCGGTAAGTGCGTGCATGCTTGTCCAATGGGCTTGCAGCCAAACTTCCTCTCACGCTATAGCGAACTTGGCATGCTTGCCGAAGCAGAGGAGGAGCGCATCTACGACTGTATTGAGTGTGGTAGCTGTATGTTTACCTGTCCAGCCAATCGTCCATTGCTCGACTGGATTCGTCAGGGCAAGCCAAAGGTAATGGGTATTTTGCGTCAGCGTGCTGCCGATGCTAAGGCTAAGGCCGATGCAGAGCGTGCTGCTGCTGAGGCTGCTCGTAAGGCCAAGGAGGCAGAGGCTGAGGCTGCGGAACATCATGCAAAGACAGAGGAGACTCATGCCGACGTCAACGAACACTTGATGAAGCAGAGTGGTCCAATGCCAGAAGATGCAGCCAAGAAGTAATTCGTAAATAGTAATTCGTCATTATATATAATATAAGTATATTATGTTAAACGTATCTTTGTCACCCCATGTGCATAGTGGCAACAGCACCCAGAAATGTATGGGTCAGGTGCTGGTTGGCCTCTCATTGGCACTCTTGTGGTCGTTCTGGCAGTTCGGCTTGGGTGCAGTGGTTGTGACTGTCTCGTCGGTAGCATTCTGTGTGCTGTTCGAGTTCCTTATCACCCGTTTTCTCATGAACGAGAAGACCCGTCTCGATGACCTTTCGGCTGTTGTTACCGGTGTTCTTCTTGCATTCAATGTTCCTTCGAACCTTCCTATCTGGATCATCGCCATTGGTGCACTTGTTGCTATTGGCGTTGGCAAGATGGCATTTGGCGGTATTGGCGCGAACATCTTCAACCCAGCACTCGTAGGTCGTGTGTTCTTGCTCATCGCTTATCCTGTTCAGATGACTACCTGGCCAGTTGAGGCTGGTTATGCTGATGTTGCTACTGGTGCAACTCCTTTGGCTCTCTTCAAGATGGGCAACTATGAGGCTCTTCCTGATGCGCTCGATATGCTCATTGGCCAGACCGGTGGCGCTATGGGCGAGATTTCGGCATTGGCACTTCTGATTGGTGGTATCTATATGCTCGTGCGCAAGACCATCACCTGGCACATTCCAGTGGCAGTTCTCGTGAGTGCTTTCGTTTTCGCTTTCGCCTTCTATGGTTGTCCAAAGCTGGCTCTCATGCAGCTTCTCTCGGGTGGTATGATTCTCGGTGCTTTCTTCATGGCTACCGATTATGTTTCGAGCCCAATGAACAGCCGCGGCCAGTTGCTCTATGGTGTGATGATTGGTTTCCTCACCATCGTGATTCGTCGTTTTGGCGCTTATCCTGAGGGTATGTCGTTTGCAATCTTGATCATGAACGCATTCACTCCTCTTATCAATAAGTATGTAAAACCACAGCGCTTTGGCGTTGCTAAAAAGTAATCGACTATGGCAAAATTAGAAAATTCTTTGGTCAACATGGTCGCTTCTTTGACCGCGATTACTGTTGTGGTTGGTGGCTTGCTTGGTTTTGTCAACAGTGTCACCATGGAGCCTATTGCTCAGGCTGCAGCCGACAAGCAGCAGGCAGCTATCCTGGCTGTTGTGCCAGGTGAGAACGTGACTGTGAGCGAGCCTTGGGAGACTACTGCTCCTAACGGCACTCCAGCTGTGGTATATGAAGTATCGAGCAATGGCCAGCTTCTTGGCAAGGCTGTGAAGGCTATTTCAAAGAATGGCTTTGGCGGCAACATCGTTGTTATGATTGGCTTCGACCCAGAGGGTAATATCCTTGGTTATAATGTGCTCGACTGCTCGAACGAAACTCCAGGTCTCGGTGCAAAGATGCCAGACTGGTTCCAGGAGGGCGGCAAGGGCAACGTCATCAAGATGAACCCTGGCAAGAACAAGGTAACTGTGAAGCAGGATGGCGGCGAGGTTGATGCTATCACCGCTGCAACCATTTCTTCACGCGCCTTTACCGATGCCATTGCTCAGGCTTGGGCAGTGATTTCGGGCAATAGTGATGCAGCCACTTCGGCAACACAACAGCAGTAATAATATAAATGTAAGGAGAAATTAATTATGTCAAAACTTGGTATTATTATCAATGGTCTGATTAAGGAGAACCCTACATTTGTGTTGCTCCTCGGTATGTGTCCTACTTTGGGTACAACCTCTTCGGCCATCAACGGTATGAGCATGGGTCTTGCCACTATGGCAGTATTGATTTGCTCAAACTTCGTGATTTCGTGCATCAAGAACCTGATTCCTGACAAGGTGCATATTCCTTGCTACATTGTTGTGATTGCAGGCTTCGTGACTGTTGTGCAGCTGCTCATCAAGGCTTATGCTCCTGATGTTGATGCAAAGCTGGGCCTCTTCATTCCGCTCATCGTGGTTAACTGCGTTGTGTTGGGTCGTGCAGAGTCGTTTGCTGCAAAGAATGGTCCTGTCGATTCCATCTGTGATGGTGTGGGCATTGGTCTTGGTTTTACCGTAGCCTTGACACTCATCGGTCTTTGCCGTGAGTTGCTCGGTGCTGGTACTGCTTTCGACCTCCGTCTCTTCCCAGAGCAGTTTGGTGCATTGACCTTCGTGTTGGCTCCAGGTGCATTCATCACCCTTGGTTTCCTCGTAGCTATTTTCAACAAGGTGACCAAAAAGTAATTGTCAAACCCGAAAAAACTGAAAGATTATGTCATATATTGTTATGATCATTACTGCGATATTTGTTAATAATATCGTATTGGCACAGTTCCTCGGCATCTGTCCTTTCCTCGGTGTTTCGAAGAAGGTTGACACCGCTGGCTGGATGGGTATGGCAGTTCTCTTTGTCATGCTTATTGCCACTTTGGTAACCTATCCTATTTATTATGGTGTGTTGGTTCCGTTCGAACTTGGCTACATGCAGACCATTATTTATATTCTGGTCATTGCAGCTTTGGTGCAGATGGTCGAGATTATTCTGAAGAAGACCATGCCTTCGCTCTATAGCGCTCTCGGTGTGTTCTTGCCACTCATCACCACCAACTGTACTATCTTGGGTGTTGCCATCAACGTCATCAGCAAGGAGTATAACCTTGGCGAGGCAATGGTTTATTCATTGGCTACCGCTCTCGGCTTCACTTTGGCCATGGTTCTCTTCGCTGGTATTCGCGAGCAGACTGCCATCACCAAGACTCCAAAGGCAATGGAGGGAACTCCAATCGCACTCATCACTGCAGGTCTTTTGGCTATGGCCTTTATGGGCTTCAGCGGTGTCGATAAGGGTCTCGCACAGGCTTTCGGTCTCTAAGATTTGATAGCAAAAACTTGACTTTTGTTAGAAAAATTGCCGCAAATTAGGCAAAAAACCTAACTTTTATCCATATTTTATACAAAAATGCCAAAAAAAATTCAATTTTTGGCATTTTTGTTTTTTTATGTCCATTATTATGCTTACCTTTGCGCTCACAGAAAAGATGAAGACATCTTCCCTGTTGTGTTATCGAATAAGAAAGGTATTGTAAAAATAATATAAAATTATGAAGATACAACTCCGCAGCGCGCAGACCACCGAAGGTCGTCGCATGGCTGGTGCACGTGCACTTTGGGTGGCCAATGGCATGAAGCGCGAACAGTTCGGCAAACCAATCATTGCTATCGTCAATTCTTTTACTCAGTTTGTTCCAGGTCATACTCATCTTCACGAAATCGGCCAGATTGTCAAGGCTGAGATCGAGAAGCTTGGTTGCTATGCAGCCGAGTTTAACACTATTGCTGTTGATGATGGTATTGCCATGGGTCACGACGGCATGCTTTATAGCTTGCCTTCGCGCGATGTGATTGCCGACTCTGTGGAGTATATGGTCAATGCTCACAAGGCCGATGCTATGATTTGCATCTCAAACTGCGATAAGGTTACTCCTGGCATGCTCATGGCTGCTATGCGTCTCAATATCCCTGCTGTGTTTGTGAGCGGTGGCCCAATGGAGGCTGGTAAATATAAAGGTGAGAATGCTGACTTGATTACCGCTATGATCAAGGGCGGTGACAGCACCGTTTCAGACGAGGAACTTGCCGAGGTTGAGAATTGCGCTTGCCCAGGTTGCGGCGCTTGCTCGGGCATGTTTACCGCCAACTCTATGAACTCTTTGACCGAAGCTTTGGGTATGTCACTCCCAGGCAACGGCTCTATTCTGGCTACTCACGTCAATCGTATTCAGCTCTTCAAGGATGCTGCTAAGATTATCGTCGAGAATGCTATGAAATATTATGGCGAGGGCGATGAGAGCGTTCTTCCACGCAGCATCGCTACCCGTGCGGCATTCCTCAATGCTATGACTCTCGATATCGCTATGGGTGCATCGACCAACACTGTGCTTCACCTCTTGGCAGTAGCTCAGGAGGCCGAGGTTGACTTCAAGATGCAGGATATTGATGCTCTCTCACGCAAGGTTCCATTCCTCTGCAAGCTCGCTCCAAACTGGCAGAAGTATTCTATCCAGGAGGAGAATCGTGCAGGCGGCATTCTCGGTATCTTGGGCGAATTGGCTAAGGGCAACTTGCTCGATCTCTCTTGCAAGCGTGTCAATGGCGCTACTTTGGGCGAAGATATCAAGAAGTATAGCATCACTGGCGATACTATCGATCCTGAGGCCGACCGCATTTATCATTCGGCTCCTGCTGGCAAGTTCTCTACCAAGATGGGTTCACAGGATACCCGTTGGGAGAGTCTCGATACCGATCGTGTGAATGGTTGTATCCGCGACATCGAGCATGCTTACACCAAGGATGGCGGCATGGCAGTTCTCTTCGGCAATATTGCCAAGGATGGTTGCGTTGTCAAGACTGCTGGTGTGGCTCCTGAGCTCTGGCACTTCGAAGGTCCTGCCGTTGTGTTCGATTCGCAGGAAGATGCTTGCGAAGGCATTCTCGGTGGCAAGGTAAAGAAGGGCGACTGTGTAGTGATTACTCACGAAGGTCCTAAGGGCGGTCCTGGCATGCAGGAGATGCTCTACCCAACCTCTTATATTAAGAGCATGCACATGGGTAAGGAGTGTGCACTTATTACCGATGGTCGCTTCTCGGGCGGCACTTCTGGTCTCTCAATTGGCCACATTTCTCCTGAGGCTGCTTCGGGCGGTGCTATTGGCAAGATCAAGGATGGCGATATCATCGTGATCGATATTCCTTCACGCTCTATCAATGTGAAGCTCACCGACGAAGAACTCGAGGCTCGTCCAATGCAGCCACTTAAGCGCAATCGTGTGGTTAGCAAGGCACTCCGAGCTTATGCACAATCTGTTTCATCGGCCGACAAGGGCGGCGTAAGAATTATTGACTAATGGCAGAGAAGATAACAGGCGCAGAAATCCTGATGGAGTCGCTCAAAGCGCAAGGCATTAAGACCATCTTCGGTTATCCGGGTGGTAGTATCATGCCTGTCTATGATGCGCTTTTCGACTATACCCGTGGTCCTAAGAAGGCTTTTGATCATATTCTTGTACGTCATGAGCAAGGTGCAGTACACGCTGCACAGGGTTATGCTCGCGTAAGTGGCCAGGTTGGTACCGTGATTGTGACCAGTGGCCCAGGCGTGGCTAACACTTTGACCGGTATTGCCGATGCAATGATCGACTCTACACCCGTTGTGGTTATTGCTGGTCAGGTGGGTGTTGGTGTGTTGGGTACCGATGCTTTTCAGGAGCTGGATCTCATCACCGTAGCACAGCCTATCTGTAAATGGGTTTATCAGATTCGTCGCCCAGAGGATATTCCTTGGGCAGTAAGCAAGGCATACTATCTGGCAAAATCGGGTCGTCCTGGTCCTGTGGTGCTCGATTTCCCAAAGAATGCACAGGTTACAAAGTGCGAGTATTTGCCAACTACGGTCAACTTTGTTCGCTCATACATCCCTTCACCTCGTCCAAACGAGGCTCATATCCAGGAGGCAGCTGCTATCATCAATGCAGCCAAGAAGCCATTGGCACTTGTGGGTCAGGGTGTTGAGCTGGGCAATGCGCACGAAGAGCTCAAGGCTTTCCTCGAGAAGGCCAACATTCCTGCAGGTCGCACCATGTTGGGTCTTTCGGCATTGTCATCAAGCCATCCTCTCAACGTAGGCATGTTGGGCATGCATGGTAACTATGCGCCTAATATCAAGCAGCAGGAGGCTGATGTGGTCATTGCTATCGGTATGCGTTTCTCTGATCGTGTCACTGGCAATCTGGCTTCTTACCTGAAGCAGGCTAAGGTCATTCATTTGGACATCGACCATGCTGAGATCAACAAGAATGTAATTGCCGATGTTGCTATTGTGGCCGACTGCAAGGAATCCTTGCCAATGCTCACCGCTTTGGTCAATGAGGCTGATCACACTGAGTGGATTGAGAGCTTCAAGTCATTGCAAGAGCGTGAGGAGGAGAAGGTTACCCGCAAGGCTCTGCATCCAACTGAGGGTCCGCTCCTCATGGGTGAGGTGGCCAATGCGGTTGCAGAGGCAACACAGGGCATGGGCGTTACTGTGACCGATGTGGGTCAGAACCAGTTGTTCTCAACCCGTTACTCGAAGTACAATACTCCACGTTCCATCATCACCAGTGGCGGTCTGGGCACTATGGGCTACGGCCTTCCAGCTGCAGTAGGCGCTACTTTCGCCGAGCACGACCGTCCTGTTGTGGTATTCATGGGCGATGGTGGTCTGCAGATGACTATTCAGGAGTTCGGTACCATTATGGAGTATCAGTGTCCGGTCAAGATGGTTTTGATGAACAATAACTTCTTGGGCAATGTGCGTCAGTGGCAGAACATGTTCTTCCAGAAGCGTTATGCTTTCACACACATGCTCAATCCAGACTATAAGCAGATTGCCGAGGCATATAAGATTCCTTATCTTCGTGTGAGCGATCGCAAGGAGTTGGCTGGAGCTGTTCGTCAGATGCTTGATACCAAGGGACCATTCCTGCTTGAGACTGTCATTATGGAGGAGGACGATGTCATGCCAATGACCGTTCCTGGAGCCTCTGTTAGTGAAATGTTGTTGGAGAAGGAGACAAAATAAGCCAATGGAAAAGAAACTTTATACAATACAGGTATATTCGGAGAACGTTGTTGGTGTTCTCAATCTGGTTACTGCAGTTTTTACCCGCAACCAGGTAAACATTGAGAGCCTCAATGTGTCGCCTTCTGGTATTCCTAATGTTCACAAATATACGGTTACAGTTATCACCGATGAGGCGCAGGTCAAGAAGCTCATCAAGCAGATCGAGCGCAAGGTCGATGTCATCAAGTCAAGCTACTATCTTGAAGAGGAAATCTTTGTGAGCGAATTGGCACTCTTCAAAGTCTCTACTCCTGCAGTTTTGTCGAACCCAGAGATTTCTCGCATTGTTCGTCACTCAGGTGCTAAGATTCTGGAGGTCAATGAAACCTACACAACCATGCAGATTTGCGTTAAGCCCGATGCTGTGACTGAGCTCTACAAGAAATTGACGAAGTTCAAGTGCATCCTGCAGTATAGCCGAAGTGGTGTGGTAGCTATCACCCGCGATAAGGTGGAACGTGTCTCTGAGTTCCTCAAGGAGCAGGAGAACCAGCAGTTCAGCTTCCTCGAAGAGGGTATCAACGAAGAGGAATGCTGATGCATCAATTGAAATTTGCGAAAAGTATATACAAATTATTATAAAAACAAACATTAAAAAAACTTACAATTATGGCACAGTTGAATTTTGGCGGTGTTATTGAGAATGTAGTAATGCGTGAGGAATTCCCTCTCGAGAAGGCTCGTGAAATCTTGAAGGACGAGACCATCGCCGTTATCGGTTATGGCGTACAGGGTCCTGGTCAGTCTCTTAACCTCCGCGACAATGGTTTCAATGTAATCGTTGGCCAGCGTGCTGGTAAGACCTATGAGAAGGCAGTTGCTGATGGTTGGGTTCCAGGCGAGACCCTCTTCTCTATCGAGGAGGCAGCAGAGAAGGCTACCATCATCATGTGCTTGCTTTCTGACGCAGCTGTAATGAGCGTATGGCCAACCCTCAAGAACTACTTGACCGCTGGTAAGGCTCTCTACTTCTCACACGGCTTTGCTATCACCTGGAACGATCGCACTGGTGTTGTTCCTGGCAATGACTATGACGTTATCATGGTTGCTCCTAAGGGTTCAGGTACCTCACTTCGTACCATGTTCCTCGAGGGTCGCGGCTTGAACTCTTCATACGCTGTATATCAGGATGCTACCGGTCGCGCTATGGAGCGTACTCTCGCTCTCGGCATCGGTATCGGTTCTGGTTACATGTTCGAGACCACTTTCCAGCGCGAGGCTACTTCTGACCTCACCGGCGAGCGTGGTTCACTCATGGGCGCTATTCAGGGTCTTCTCCTCGCTCAGTACGAGGTTCTTCGTGAGAATGGCCACTCTCCATCAGAGGCATTCAACGAGACCGTTGAGGAGCTCACTCAGTCACTCATGCCACTCTTCGCTAAGAACGGTATGGACTGGATGTATGCTAACTGCTCTACCACCGCACAGCGTGGTGCTCTCGACTGGATGGGTCCATTCCACGATGCTTGCAAGCCAGTTGTTGAGAAGCTCTACAACTCTGTAAAGACCGGTAACGAGGCTCAGATCTCTATCGACGCTAACTCTAAGCCAGACTATCGTCAGGGTCTCGAGGCAGAGCTCAAGGCTCTCCGTGAGTCAGAGATGTGGCAGACTGCTGTTACTGTTCGCAAGCTCCGTCCTGAGAACAACTAATTATATTTGTTTTCAATACAATTTACACTTGGTGTGCTCACTTTTCTTGTGGGCACACCTTTTTTTGTCTTTTTTTCGCGAAAAACACGCCATTCATGCAGTATTTTCTCTATCTTTGCATTAATAAATTGATTTTTCTGTCACATTTTTGCTCGATGCTTCGTATTATCAGTGTCGAACGAAGATTAATCGATTAACCATTCATTCATTCATTCAACTCACGATGCAAAACAATCAGGCCAACTCATTCAGCGCCTCATCATGCCGCACAGCCGCAAGATATTTGCGGTGGCCTTTCGCTATCTGCAAAGGGCCGATGAGGCCGAAGATCTTGTGCAGGATGTTTGCATCAAGCTCTGGCAGATGCGCGACGAGCTTCCCTCTGAAGAGCGGTTGCTTCCCTATATTCTCACCATGGCGCGCAATCTCAGCATCGACCGCCTCCGTGCCCGACACGAATACGATGTCACCGCCACCACCGACGAAACCGATGCACCGCCGCCCAACGATGAGCCCTATATCGACAATCGCGTCGAAGATCATGACCGATTGCGCCGCACAATGGAACTCATCAGGCAACTTCCGCCCGACCAACAGAAAGTGCTTCGCCTCAAAGCCATGCACGATCTTGATAATGACGAGATAACAAAATTAACAGGATTCCAGCCCGACAATGTCCGACAGCTGCTCAGCCGAGCGCGTCGCAAACTCAAGGAACTGGCACAAAAAAATGGCATTATATGAAACATCAGAACATAGATAATTTCGATCAGCTGCTCGATAGCTTCTGTCAAGGCAAATCGTCGCCCGAAGAGGAGGCCAAGCTCATGGCCGAACTCGAGCGCGAGGCTGAAATGCATGTGCCCATGGGCTTCGAACAGCGCCTGCAGGCAACACTCTCAAGGCTCGAAGCTTCTGAGGCCGCAGTTGCTCCCGTTTCCGAACCCGTCCTCGTGGCACCTCGCAGCTGGGCACAGCGTCATGGTCGCCTCATGGCCGCCTGTCTCACATGCCTCGTTGTCGTGAGTGCCGCCATCGGCTTCCTCTCGCGCACCGAGCCCGATCCTTTTGCCGACACTTGCGCCACTGCCGAGCAGGCCGAGTATCAGCTCAACCGCGCCCTCACGCTCGTCAGCACCTTCTCGCAGGCCAGTCTAGAAACGGCTCGCATCGAAGCCGGCGAGGCGCAGCACCATCAGCAACCCGTTTCCAAATTCATCTCTTTCGATTAAAACTTTATATTCCCACCATATGAAACGACTTTTTCTTCTCCTCACAACCGTGTGCATCTGCTTGGGCATCAAAGCACAGAATCCGGTTTTCGGCAAATATGCCGATATGGAAGATCTCGAGTATGTCTGCATCTCATCGGCTATGCTCCGCAATTTAGGCAAAAGTTCGGCCACTATCAATGGCATTCAGATCAATGGCATCACCAATGCGCTCAAGAATGTGCTCATTATCAATAGCAAAGAGGCATCGTGCCGCGCGCAGATGAAGGCCGACTTCCTCTCGCTTCGCAACAATCCCGACTACGAGCTCATGATGGAGATGCGCGATGGCTCTGACCACATCACCACCTTGGCCGCTGTGGGCGAAAAGGTGAGCGAACTGGTCATGTTCATTCAGGAAGGCAATCATGAGTCATCGTTCGTTGTGCTCAATGGCAACTTTAGCGAAGAGCAACTCAACAAGCTGATTATGAATGCAAGCAAATAATTTTTTATCTTCTTGACCGAAAACCTTCGGCCTTGGCATCAGATTCAAATAACAATACACACATAAACATTATGAAAAAAATCTTCACTCTCTTAGCAGCCGCCATGCTTTCGGCTACCGCTTTCGCACAGGTCAATAATTCTATCGTAAGTCATACGCCCGACGATGAAGAGGCCAAGTGGACCATCAATCTTCTCGGCGTAGGCACTGTCAATGCCGACGAGTGCAGTGTCAAGTTCAAGCGCGACCCTGAGCACTTCGGCAGTCCGGGCCTCTATTTCGGTCTCTCTAATCTGACCAATTCCGCTATCGAACTCAAACCAGCCAACAGCCTCGAGTTCGGCATCACTCCGTTCGATTACATTTGGTGGAACAGCCGTCGCACCGTCGGCATCATTGCCAGCGTGGGCGTCAGCTGGACCCGCTACGCTTTCAAGCACCGAGAGGCCATTGTCGAGTGTCGTCCTTCAGGCCGTTCGCTTTCGTTAGGCCGCATGTTCGATGTCGTAGAGATGCCCGACGATTATTCACGCCTCCGTCTCACCTATGCCAGCTGGCGCTTGCCGCTCGAGGTAGCTTTCTCTTCGGGCGAATCGCTCTTCACCGTAGGTCTTGAGGCCGAGTTGCGTCACCACTTGCGCATGCGTTCCAAGTTCGATGGCAACAAGAAGCACTACATCACCTCGCACGATCTGGGCATCAACCCCTGGGGACTCAACGCCGTAGCCAGCATCGGTCGTCATGGCGTTTCGGTCTTCGGCCGCGTCTCGCTCACCCAGTTCTTCAACAAAGACGAGTATCTTTGCGATATCAAGGGCACACCGTTCCTCATCGGCATCCGTTTCTATCACGACTGCCACTAATCGCCCGTCACTTGCGCCTTCGCACGGCAGTAGGCCACCTCAATCAGGCCCGAAACCGATAGGGCAGTAGCCGCTATCATGCTCGAAGGCAGCAGCCACAGGCCCGCCACCATCAGCACCAGCGTGCTCGCCAAAGCCCACAGGCGGTTGCGCACAATGAGGCTGTATCTGCCCTGCGGAATAAAACAGAACTGCATGTATGCGCCCGCTATCAGTCCCGCATATATCGTCACTGTCAATATCAGCAACACTCCATAGGCATCGCTCATCGCTTTTCCTCCCAGCAGCCACACGGCCGGATAGCCCAACAGGGCCAGGAGAAGCATGCAGCCGATGCCTATCTTGCGTTCATAGCTCAGTATCAGCCCGATGCGTTGGCTCGAAGCATTGGTCATCACTTCGGGGAAGAGTGCCTTGTTGATGCTTCCTATCACAAGATTGGGTATCTGT
>JAUNCV010000033.1:0-3327 GCA_030526445.1 Bacteroidales bacterium
CAAGATATGGAACCTTGAACCACTCTTCGTTGGTGGCAACCCAACCAAGTGCTACTGATGGGAACACAGCGCTCTTGTTGTTGGCCGAGAAGCCTGAATAACCATCGCGACGCACAGTTGCGGTTACAAGATAGCGACCATCGTATGCATAGTTAGCACGATACATCTGATAGAGCAGTGTTTCGAGCCAAGCGTCTGAGCTTGTTTGCTGCTTCTGTGCAAGTTCCAATGAGTTGTAACCCAATGTCATGCGTGGGAAGAGCGAAGCATCGGCACCTGTGTAGCTGTACTTACGACGAGAAGCACCATATACGAATGTAGCGCCTACGTTGTGCTTGCCGAAGTTGTTTGAGTAGTTAACAATATTATCGAAGGTGTAATCGTAGTATGTGCCGTGGTGCTTGTATGCCTGACCATTGCTGTTCTCGGCAAACTCGCTTGAGTAGTTGTGCTCGCTGATGCGGTAGTTGTTACCGAAGTTTGCACGATAGGTGAGACCCTTGAGAGGAAGCTGTACCTCAGCATAGAGGTTAGCAAAGAATGAGTTGGTGCGATCATAGTCATCGACCAATGAACCATGATATGGATTCTCGCGAGCATCCTTGGCAGGATAGTGAATCATCTCGCCATTTTCGTCGTATGGCTTGGTGAGTGGGCTGCACTCAATGAGGAATGGGAGATAGGTTTCCTGACCATCGCGATTCTCGAACGAACCGAATGCCTGAATACCAGCCTTCAACCATTTGGTTGGCTGAATGTCAAGGTTGACGCGAATTGAGTTACGCAAATAGTCATCGTTAAGAAGGTAGTTCTTCTGAGAGGTGTTGCCTACCGAAATGAGGTATGACATAGCATCGCTACCGCCCGAGATGTTGAGTTTGTTCTCCTGGATGCGGCCATTGCGAGTGAAATCGTCCCACCAGTTATAGTCACCAGGGATGATGTTACCTTGGTCATCGGTCATCCATGCATCTGGCATGCGAGAAGCGAGTTTGAAGTCTGGGTTCTGCTGGGTGTAGCCCGAAGTTTCGGTCTTAGAGTAGAGCCAGAGACACTCATTGTCGAAGTTGAGCATCTCTTCGCGGTTCATGGTGCGCATCTTGTTGGTAGGAGTCTGCACACTATAGCTGCTTGAGAACGAAACCTTAGCTTTGCCCTTTACGCCCTTGCGTGTAGTAATAAGGAGTACACCATTGGCAGCCTGAGCACCATAAACGGCAGTAGCAGAGGCGTCCTTGAGCACGTCGATGCTTTGGATATCGGCAGGGTTGATGCTCGAAAGACCACCGGTGTAGATAATACCATCGAGCACGATAAGCACGCTCGAGTTGCCCGAGATGGTTGTATTACCACGAACCGAAATCTGAGGATCGCTACCAGCCGAACTTGCTTGTCCTACGTTCAAGCCAGGCACTGTACCTTGAAGCGATTGCAAGAGGTTGGTGTTCGATGATTTTTCGAATGCCTTGATGTTGGCGCTTACAACAGCACCGGTCAAGTCGCTCTTCTTCATGGTGCCGTAACCAACCACTACAACATCATCGAGCATTTTCTTGTCTTCTTCAAGCACTACCTTGATCTGGCTTTTGCTGAAGGGAACTTCTTGTGAGGAGTAACCCACATATGAAACTACGATGGTAGCATTATTGCCTACAGAGAGGCTGAAATTACCATCCAGATCGGTTACCGTACCATTGAGTGTGCCCTTTTCAATAACAGAGGCACCAATGATAGGCTCTTGGTCTGTAGCTGAAATCACAACGCCATGCTGTATGTTTTGTGCCAGCGCGCTTACTACACCTGCCATGAGCACGAGTAGTAACAAAAACCGATTTCTCATTGTTTAAAATGTTAGAGTTAGTAATGAATTTTTACTTGTTATGCGATATAAGTAGTTTTGACGCTGCAAAGGTACGGCTTTCTTTCGAAGTGCTGAAACTTTTAAGAAACATGATATTTAACTCATGATGCAAAATACTTTAACGCTCTTCGGACGTGTATCAAAAAATGATAACTATGATACATTTTGTATCTATTTCACAATTTTTACTTGTTTTTCTCGATACATTTCTCTACTTTTGCGCTTGAAATGAAACATCCTCTTCCTTATTCATTTATCTATACTTTCTAGCTATGATACGAGCTCTTTTGGTATTGTTGACGATTATGCAACTTTTTGTGTGCCGTGTTTGTGCACAGTCTTATCGTCATTTTACATCCGACAACGGTTTGCCCAGTACAGCCATAAGTTATCTTTTTCAAGATAGCTATGGTTTTGTGTGGATTGCCACTGAGAATGGCTTGGTGCGATATGACGGAGCTCGCTTCGCAACCTTTGTGCATAACGATAACGACTCTACTTCGCTGGCGCACGATTTTGTTACTTCACTTGCTCAAGATGCCCATGGACGTCTTTTTGTCTCGACTTATGTAGGCGTTCAGATGTACGACTATGCTACCAACACCTTCACTCCAAATGTTGTCTGGCCTGATGGTTCTGCCTTTGACGAGAATTCTAATCAAGTATTCTGCACATCAAAAGGCGAGGTTTATTCAGCCGGACATTCTGTGTGTCGAGTTCTGGTTCAAGAGAATCGTTTGGTGGCGAATAAACTGCCTATGTTGCCTGGCGTAAAAAATTATTCGAAGGTACAGGAAGACATCTCTGGTCAGCTCTGGATTGCACAAAATGGCAACAATCTTTTGCTTCGCCTGCGTAATGATGCTATTGAGGAACAATACGATTTGTCTTTACCCGATGCCAGCGGCTCAATTTCCGATTTTGTGATTACGCCCGATGGTGCCATCTATGTCATGCTTGCCGGCAAGGGCATTTTGGGTTATAACCGAAACACCAATGGTTTTGACCTTCTCGATGGTCGTTTGGCTGCTGCCCACGAACTCCGCTTGGCTGCCCGTGACGAGTATCTTTATCTTTCGAGCGAAAAGGGCTTTGTTGCCACATACAACCGCCGCCGTAATCAGGTGGGCGAAAACTATTCAGAATTTGTGCAGTCTATTTTCCCCGATTGCAATGTGTGTCAGTTTATGTGCGACCGAGAGGGAAACAGTTGGTTGGGCATTCGCCAGAAAGGCGTACTTATGCTCAAGGCCGACCATTCGCCTTTTCGCACCCTCGATCTTCGTTCGCGCGATCTTTATCATATAGGCGGTTCTGGTATCAGTGCCATTTATGAAGATCAGTCGGGCAACATCTGGTTTGGCACGGAGGGCGATGGCAGCTATTGTCTTTCGTCGGTTACCCGCAGTGTGGTTCATCATTTCCGCCAGCCTTCCACGGTCACCTCTTTTGGCGAAGATGCGTTT
>JAUNCV010000033.1:3337-14490 GCA_030526445.1 Bacteroidales bacterium
ATCGAACGAAGGCATGGGCCGTTTTACCCATGCATCGGGCAAAATGCAACTGAATGCCATGCGTTCGGCAGAGGGCGTTCTGCCTACTTCGCACGATCTTGTTTCCGACAATCAAGGCCGTCTCTGGGTGGCCACTATGGGTTTCGGCCTCTTCTGTTATGACCATAATCGAGATTTGGCTTTGAGTATAAATGCCATCAATCCAGATATTCAGCGATGGGTCACTCGTGTGTATGCTGCAGCCGATGGCCGTTTGTGGTTGGGAACGTATGATGGCTTGGAGTGTATCAATATACATGATGAGCGATATCCCAATGAGCGCTACTTGAAGCGAACTATTGTTTATGACATCAAAGCCGATGCTGAGCAAAGACTTTGGTTAGCCACAAGTGCTGGTCTTTTCCAGATGAGCCAGCAGGGAGACACTTTGCTGCGTTTCACCACACAGCAGGGAATGCCCAGTCAGTCGGTCTCTGCTTTGCAAATTGACCACGATGGCATTGTATGGGCTACGAGTAATCGCGGACTTTCGCGCGTTGACCCCAAGAGTGGTCATATAGTGAACTTTTATTCGGGCGATGGTTTGCAGGGTAATGAGTTCTGCAAGAATGCATCTATGTCCGATCATCAGGGCCGTCTGTGGTTTGGCGGTAGCAATGGAGTTACATTCTTCCAGCCCAATGAGGTTCGATCTGGTAATCATCCATGGCATGTACGTTTGTTGGGCATGACTCTTAATGGGCAAGAGGTGTCGTCGTTAACGCGCTCTGGCAATCAGTTCGTTACTGAACAGCCTATGTTTATGACCGAACGTGTTGAGCTTGACTTCGAAGACAATGCTTTTTCACTTTTCTTTGGTACCGAAGAACTCAATTGTCCGGAAACGATGCAGTTCGAATATTCGCTCAACAGCCAGCCATGGCAGCGTTTGCCTGTGGGTGTGAATTCGGTTTCTTTCTCGAATCTTGCTTCGGGCAAATATCTTTTTGAGGTTCGAGCCGTCAATAATCAGCGAGATTCGACCGTTTGTTCGCTTGCTATCGATATTCGTCCGCAGTGGTATCAAACTTGGTGGGCGCGTGTGCTCTTTGTTGCTGTTGCGTTGCTTTTCCTCGTCCTTGTGGTGCTCACTATTCTCTCTCACTATCGCAGCAAGAATGAGCGAATGTTGGCCGAAAAGCAAGAGGCAATGCACGATGCTCAGACACGCTTCTTCATTGACTTGACGCACGAGATTCGCACACCACTCATGCTCATTCTCAGTCCGGTTCGCCAACTTATAGCCGCTGACAAAGAGCCACTTCGACTAAATTCCTATCTCACCATTCAGCGCAATGCTAATCGAATTTTGCGCCTCATGGAGCAGATGATTGATTTGCGCAAGGCCGACAAAGGCGTTCTCAAACTGCACTTCTCTGAGTGCAATGTCATTGATATGTTGGGCAATGTCTATGCCGACTTTTTGGAGACTGCACGTCTCAAGCAGATTGACTTCACTTTTGAACACGAAGGCCTTGACCAGCTAGCCTTGTGGGTCGATGCTAACTATTTTGATAAGATTGTTATCAACCTTATCTCGAATGCGCTTAAATACACGCAGTCGGGCGGTCGTGTTTTGTTAAGAGTGTGTGTGCTCGATGCCTTGTGGGCGCAGATTGATGTTATTGATAATGGTCCAGGCATTGCCGAGAGCGAGCAAGAACGCATTTTTGAGCGTTTCTACCGAAGCAGCAATGCCACAGAGGCCAATATTCAGGGTTCGGGCATTGGTCTTGATCTTACCAGAACGCTGGTTGAGCGTCATCATGGCCGAATTCAGCTCACATCTTCCACTGTCCAGCCTTCGGGCTCTACGTTTTCGGTGATTCTGCCTTTGGGTAACAGCCATTTGTCAGAGGTCGAGAAAAATGAAGTGCAGCCAGCTGCCTCTTTGGTCAATGCCGAGGTGCAGCCAGCTGCAACTGTGAGCCAGCGTGTGGCTTCAAAAACAAAATATCATATTCTTATTGCCGACGACGAACCCGAGATGTTGGCTTATTTGCAACGCGAACTTTCGCCCGATTTTCATGTTCGAACTTGTACTAATGGCGAAGAGGCTCTGTATTTGCTGCAGCGTGAAAAGTTCACATTGGTCATCTCTGATGTCATGATGCCTAAACTCGATGGCGTAGCGTTGTGCCGCAAGCTTCGTCAGAATATTCATCTCAACCATTTGCCTGTTATTCTGCTCACTGCCAATACTGAAGAGCAATCTATTATTCGTGGCATTGACAGTGGCGCTGATGAATATATGGTCAAACCGGTGAGTATTGAGGTGCTTCGTTCGCGTGTTTATAATCTTATTCGGACCCGCGAGATGCTTTATAACAACTATGTCGGACGCCAGCTGGAGGAGGATAAACTCATCAAGTTGCACGAAAAGACACCCGATGAGCAATTGATGGAGCGTGTCATGCGTGTCATAAATACAGAATTGGCCAATCCCGATCTTACTGTTGAGATGCTGGCCGACCGAGTGGGTCTGAGCCGAGTGCATCTCAATCGAAAGTTGAAGGAATTGACCAATCAGACAGTTCGCGATTTTATTCGAAACGTGCGTTTGCGTCAGGCTGCACTGTTGTTATCACAGGGCAATGTGCCAGTGAGTCGTGTGGCCGAAATGGTGGGATACGCCAATCCGGGCAACTTCACCTCGGCATTTCAGGCGCTTTATGGCGTTTGTCCGAAAGATTATCGCGGAGAAAAGGAACTGAAACAAAACGTTACTTGCGCTGACTCTTGAAGTATGCCTCCCAGAAATCCATCTGCTGCTGGTTTGGTGCAGGCACAAGTTGGAAACCGTTCTTCATTTGCATCACAGTAGCTTCGCCCTGCTTGTAAGTTGTCCAGTAAGGCAGGCCTGCGGCATTGGGGTCTCCAGTCTTCACAAAGTTGATCCAGTATTGAGGCATGATCTGAGCCATATGTGTGTCTACATCGGTCATCTTGCCCCATTGCCAGTCGTAGATGAATGGCATTTCGGCCACATGAGTAGCACCGCGGGTGTTCTTCAGAATGCTGTTGTCAGACTTCTGGTCGAAGTAGTACATATATACTTTACCCTTGCCATTCTGGCTCTGCAGGTTAGCCCAAGCCCATGTGCACCAGCCGAATCCGTTGTCGCGGAACATGTCTTGCATGGCCCAGAGTGCCTCTTGGTCGTTGGTGGCGGGATAAGCCTCCATCAGTTTGTCGGCCCATTCGCCATACATGCCTCTGGCCATGCCCTGATACATGTCAAGTGTGGCCTGATACATGAAGAGGCTGCCTTCGTCTGAGTTGTAGCCGATGAGCACATCCACATCATTATAGTTGCCCTGCTGATAGAGTTTGTATTGGTCATCGACGATAGCCTTGCCATCGACCAGAGGCCAGAATTGCTGTCCCTGGCTAGCCTTGATAATCTCTTCGCCCGAAAGCTGACGCATCTTCTTCATGTTCTTGGCGCCCAATTTCTGCTGGAAGGCTTTGCCCTGCTGCTCTGAGACTGAAACGGTCTTCATCGAAGTGGCACCTGCAGCGCCTACTGGTACAAAGTTGCCGCCACTCTCGCTGATGGCTGCACGGAAGAGGCCCTTACACATAGGAGAAGCGCATAGGATGCTGGTCGAAATACCGCCGGCACTTTCGCCACAGATGGTCACCTTCTCTGGGTCACCGCCAAAGGCTGCAATGTTGTCATGAATCCACTGAAGAGCCATAATCTGGTCATAAATGCCATAGTTGCCCGAAATGCCGTCGGGCGATTCCTTGGTCAGTTCTGGGTGCGACATGAAACCAAGAGCACCTAATCGGTATTCGATGCTGCAGTACACAATGCCCTCTTTCACAAAACTGTCTTGAGTGCCGCTATATGTGCCTGTTGAAAAACCACCGCCATGAATCATTACAAATACCGGAAGTTTCTCGTTTTTATCTTTCGCTGGGGTCTCTACGCTTAGGTAGAGGCAGTCTTCGCTCATGCCCAGATCACTGCCGCCCTGATTGGGGTCGGGTGTTTGCCATGGGCGGTCGCCCCACTTTTCTGCTTTATACACGCCTTGCCATGGAGCTTTTGGCACCGGAGCTTTCCAGCGCAACTTGCCTATAGGTGCTTCGGCATAAGGAATTGCCTTATAAAGTGCAAAACCATTGTGAAGTTCGCCTTCAATTTCACCTTGCGCTACGGTGGTGCGCAAAATCTGTGCATCGGTTGGCATAGCGAATGCTAAACCCAACAATGCTGCTGTAGTAATGAAGTGTTTCATTGTGAGAATGTATTAATTTATGAATTGAATGAATTTTTGTTACCTGAAATAGGGACGAAAGTTCGTTTTTTACCGCTGCAAATGTAACAAAAAAACTGGCATACTGCACATTTTCTTTCGAAAACCATGCAATATGCCAGCAAAACACGCATTTATTTACTTTACTTATCGGTTAAAGAAGCCATTGTCGCCCAATGACTTGCTCAGTCTTGGTGTTGCCGAAGCCGCCTGAACATCAACAGGAATCCATACCTCCATGCCGCCATTCTGTCCGCGATGATCCCATGCATAATAAGGAATCAGTGTCAGTTTACCTTTCTTCACTGTGAGGTTGTGCTCTTTGTCATAGCTCAGCGTCTGCACATCGGTGGTCGAAACCTGCACAATGCCATAGTTGTTACCAGCTTCGGTGCTGAGGGTCGAAGTTTCAGCCGTGAACGAAGCATTTGGATTGAGCAGGTAAGTGCGTACATCGGCTTTATTGTCAGGCCATTCGGCACAATATACCAATGGACCGCGCTCCACGCTCACCATGCCGCGGTCATCTTTTACGGCTGGATTAGCAGCCACCATTTGCACAGGCATGTCGAATTTCACTTGCACCACGTCGCCCTTCTTCCACTTGCGGTTCAGGGTCAAGTAGCCATCTTCGGTCACATACTCATTGCATGTAACCTCTTTGCCATTGATGGTCACGTAGGTTGCTGCAGGCTTTGCTTTACCAACATAGGCATACAGATCGCTTGGCACAGGCTTGCCTTGAGTCCATCCTGGTATGCGCACCTTAAGGGCAAATTCTTTTGCATGGCTCTTGCCAATGTTTATGTTGATGGTGCCGTCATAAGGATAGCCTGTCTGCTGCTCAATTTCTACTCTCTTTCCGCCCACGTTGAGGGTTGCTTTGTTGGGCATGAAGAGATTAACGTAAATATTCTGATCTTTAACAGCATACACATATCCGGGCAGCGAAGGGATGAAGCGAGAGATATTTGACGGACAGCAGGCACAACCGAACCAAGCTTTTCGAGCATAATTCATATCGCTGGCCGAAGCCAGTGGGTTAGGGTAGAAGAAGGCATCGCCCTCGAGCGAAACGCCTGCAATCAGCGCATTGTACAGAGTGCGCTCTACCACATCATAATATTTTGTTTCGCCATGCAATAGGAAAAGGCGATGATTCACATACACATTGGCAATGGCTGCGCAGGTTTCGCAATAGGCATCGGCATTGGGCAGCTCGTAGTTGTCGCCAAAAGCCTCACCCGCATGGCGTGCACCAATACCGCCGGTGATGTAGTACTTTTTAGAAACGATATTGTCCCAGATTTTGTCAATGGCCGAAAGATAGGCCGAGTCGCCTGTGATGGCAGCTACATCGGCCATGCCTGCATACATATAGCCGGCGCGCACAGCATGACCCACTGCTTCATCTTGCTCAATGACAGGCTTGTGTGCTTGGCTATAAGCATCTTTGCGCGTAGTTTTTCCACGACGGTCAAGGAAGTATTTCGCCTGCTCCAGATATTTGCTGTTGCCTGTTGCCAGATAGAGTTTTACCAGTCCCATTTCGGCAATCTGGTGTCCCGGAACACGGTCTACCTGACCTTCGCCCAGGCCCACTTCACGGCATACGCAGTCGGCATAGCGGATGGCAATGTCTAGGAAGTTTCTTTTGCCTGTAGCCTGATAGTGTGCCACAGCGCCCTCGAGCATGTGTCCTAAGTTATAAAACTCATGACTTAGCTCCTCTACCTTTTCCCAACGCTTATGTCCGGCCCAGTCGTGAGGTTTGCTTGGAGCTTTGGTAAGTGGGGTGAAAAGATAACCATCGGGCTCTTGAGCGCTGCCTATCACTGCAATTACGCTGTCAAGATACTGTACCAATGGGCGGCCTTTGTAAAGCGCTTTGGGATATGTCTGCAGCAGATAGCTGGCGCCTTCAATGGTCTTGTAGGGATCAGTATCGTCGAAAGTAAAGGTCCATGCTTTGTCGGGAAACTCTTGAGTCGGGTCCTGCAAATGCATGTGTGCATGTGTGAAATTTGTGTATCGGCCAGTCTCTTCACACTTTGAGAATGCCAACGGAATGGTTACTTCACGGCTTGCTTGCAAGCGTTGTCCCCAGAAGCCATCACCAACTTTGACTGCGGTGAATGGCACGGGCGAAATTGGATAACCAGGCACCTGCTGCTGTGCTGTGAGGCTCGATGCAAGAACTGCTAATGTTCCAAAAATGTTCAATTTTTTCATAAAGTAAGAGATATGAATTCTGCCTGCGGTTAAAGAAAAACTTCAACCGCAAGCAGTTCTTTACACATTATACTAATATACTAACATTCTAAACACTTATCAATATCCTGGGTTCTGCTTCAGATTGCTGTTGGTCAGCATAATCTTGTTTGGAATAGGATAGAGGTTCTTGGTGTCATCGCTCTTGTCATGACTCAACCAAGACTTAGTGGTGAAAGCGCCGAAGCGAATCATGTCTTGACGACGGCGACCTTCCTGGCAGAACTCCCAGCCTAACTCATCAAGGAAACGACCATACTTGATGTCATCACCGCCCTCAAAGGTCTGTGGCACAAGGTTATCGCGGCGACCATATGAGTAACAGCTTCCCTTGGTGAGATCCTGATCAGTAACAACGGCCTTGCCTGCAGCTTCGCCCTTGAATGCACGCTGGCGTACAGAGGTAACCAATTCACCGGCTCCAGGTTTGCCTTGACGCATCAAGGCCTCAGCCTTCATCAAAATTACGTCGGCATAGCGGAACTGTGGCCAGTCGTTGCTCAAGCGGTTGGTGATGCCTGGAGCATACTCAAACTTGCCCCAGCGGTAGCCTTGATAAGGATATGACTCATCAATCGATGGCACTTCGTTCGGATAGGTGAGTGGCTTGCCGGTGGTGCTTTCCATCAGAGGTTCGCCGCTCGAACTGTACTGCTGACCAGTGATGTACCAATCGGCCAAGCGCTGATCGTCGGGGTCGAACGAATCGATGAACTGAGGAATAGCACACACACCGCCCCAAGGACGTTCCTTAATCTGATAAGTGTCCTGATTTTCAGGAGCAAGGGTGTACATGTGGAAGTCGAAAGCATTCCAATCGGTTACATATACTTCATCGAATGGCAAGCCGAAGATAATTTCTTTCGAGTTCTCATTCTTGGTGAGGAATGGTGCGTTGATATCCTCTTCCAGACCATATTCGCCCGATGCATTGGCAAAGTTGATTACCTTATCGCAAGCCTCGACGCACGCTGCCCAGGCAGCTTTGCCGGTATAAACTTCGGCGTTCAGATACATCTTGGCAAGCAGAGTGTAAGCAGCCCACTGATTGAAACGACCATAATAGTAACCACGAGCTGTCTGGCTCAGGTTTGCCACATTCTCATTGATTTCCTTCACAATGAAATCATAGACCTCCTGACGGCTTGACTGCTTTGGCAATGAGGTGTCCTTGAAGTCGGTCACGATTGGTACATTGCCATACAGGTCACAGAGAAGATAATAGTAGCTTGCGCGAAGTACTTTGAGCTCAGATACCAGTTCAGTGCGCTTTTCGCCCTCCAGATTGATTACTTTGTCGTCAATCTGCGAAAGCAGTCGGTTACAGGTGTTGATGCCCTCAAAGGTGCGCTCCCAGCCTTGCAGAACGCCATCATCCTCAGTGGTCCAGGTGTGCTGGTGCCAACGCTTGTAGATATAACCATCGACCCAGCCGATGCCCAGACGAGCAGGGATAATATCCTGATCAGCACAGAGTTCCTGTGAGCGAACCACGCCATTCCAAAGCAACATGGTCTGGCGCCAGGGCACATAGGCCGCATTGACCAGATAGCTGATGTCGGCATCAGTCTTTGGGGTATATTTCTCAGAAACTACGAGGTTGTAGCTTTCATCGAGCACTTCAGTGCATGAGGTGTATCCAACCATTGAGCAGCCTGCCAACAGGCCAAGTGTCAGATATTTTATAGAAGATTTCATAAGAGAGATTCCTGTTTAGAATTTGACATTAAGACCTACTGTATATGAGCGGATGCTTGGGTAGCGATAGCGAGTATCATAGCCCGGGGTGAGACCATCGGAATCAACCTCAGGATCGATGCCCTTGTAGCCGGTGAATGTAAAGGCATTGTTTATAGAACCATACACGCGGAGGCTCTTGATATACTTGCCAAGTTTGCCAAAGCTATAACCCAATGAGATGTTGTCAATCTTCCAGTAGTCGCCATCTTCAACATAATAGCTGTTGAACTCAGGCTCTACCTCTTTCGAGAGTGTATGCTTGCCGAAGACTTTGTCCTTGACCGAAGTGAGGCGGTTTTCGCTGCGTGAGTTCTTGGTGTTTTCGTAGTTCATGCGAGCACCGTTGATAATCTGATAATCGAAGGCGCCACGCATGGTGATGCCGAGATCCCAGCCCTTATAGCTGAAGTTGTTGTTCCAACCGGCATACATGTTAGGCAAACCGTTGCCAATCACGTGCTTGTCATCGGCAGCATGGGTGAAATCTTTGTAGTTTACGCGTTCACCATTGCGGTCTTCATAGATCCAGCGACCCTCTTCGTCAACATCCACAACCTTGAAGCCCCAGAAGTTACCAATGCTCTGGCCCACCTGTACGCGGTGTGAGTCGGTTACCTGTCCTGAGTATTCAACAGAACCGGTGTTGAAGTAGTCATATTCAGTCTTGAACACCGATCCGTTGAGGCTCACCAATTCGTTCTTGTTGTAAGAGAAGGTCACGGTGGTGTTCCACTCGAAGTTCTTCTTGCTGATAGGTGTGTAGTTAACGAGGATTTCGATACCACGATTGCGCATGGTGCCGCCGTTGGCTACGGTTGTGTTATAGAGGTTTGGAGGGGTTGGCACTGCATAGCGATAAATCAAGCCCTCAACATCGCGGTTATACCAGTCAATGGTACCTGAGAGTTTATTGTCGAGCACAGCCCAGTCAATACCAATGTTGGTCTCCTTCTTTTCCTCCCACTTGAGGTCTGGGTTAGGGTTCGAAGCAGGAGCAATTGTCTGAATCCACTTGCCATTTGAATATGCGTATGCGCCATACTTGAGCATAGCCACACCGAGGAATGACTCGTTAGGCTGCGAACCTGTTACACCATAACCAGCACGTAACTTGAAGTCGTTAAGCCACTTTACGTCTTTCATCCATTCTTCTTCTGTGAGACGCCAACCGGCTGATACAGAAGGGAATAGACCCCAAACGTTATCTGTACCCCAAAGCTGTGAGGCGCCCTCATAACGCAGTGATCCCATGAGGAGGTAGCGGTTGTTCCATGCATAGGTAGCACGGCCGAAGAAACCAATGAGGTTGGTTCTTACCTTGCTCGATGTCATGCCTGCTAAGCCATTCTTCAGAGCTGCACCGATGCCAATGTTGTGTGCACCACCGAAGTAGTCGTCCTGGAAGCCATAGTTGTTCACGCTGAGGGTTTCATAGTCGGTTTCGTTATAGCTGTAACCGCCTAATACTGAGAACTTGTGTTTGTCAATTTCCTTCTCATAGCGAGCAGTGAGTTCGAGCAGTTTCTCCATATGAGTGTTTGCGCTCACAGTGCTCCATCCAGCCTTGCCGTCGCGGATGCTCGAGATGTGGTTCATTGTCTCGCTATAGTCGTTGCGGTGGTGCTTGCGTTCATACGAACCAATGGCCTGCAGTGTGAGACCCTCAAGAGGAGTATAGGTCAAACCTCCATTGATGCGCAACAGCGTGTTTTTGCGAATACCGTCGGCCTCATAAATCATTGCCATTGGGTTTTGATACTCGAACTTCGAAACGTTCTCATACCAGCTGCCGTCTTCGTTCTTGACGGGTTCGGTTGGGTTGCGGCGTGTAGCTTGGCTATAGATGTCGCCATTGTAACCGCCATTGCCGGTGTTGACAGCCGAGTTCTGTTTGCCCAGCACGCCTACCTTGATCTTCAGTTTATCATCGAACATACGATGGTTAACCTCAATGCGTCCTTGATATGAGTCGAAGTTTGAGCGCTTCAAGATGCCCTGTCGCTGTGTCATGTTGAGGTTGGCAATATAGTTGGTCTTGCTATTGCCACCCATGAGTGAGAGATTGTGAACATGCGAAACAGGTACACGAGTGATTTCGTCCTGCCAATCAGTGTTGTGCCCTTTATCCTGATCTGGATAGAGCGCAGCAAACTCGCTGGCCGAAAGCATGTCGAGTTTCTTTGCAATCTGCGAAGTTGAGATATAACCGTTATATTCTACCTGATTGATTTCAGCGCCTTTAGCCGATTTGGTTGTAATCAAAACAACGCCATTCGTGCCGCGTGTGCCGTAAATAGCTGCAGCCGAACCATCCTTCAGCACATCAATGCTCTCAACATCTTCTGGCGCCACGGTGCTGAAGTCACCAGGAATACCGTCAATCAAAATAAGAGGCTGTGTGTTGGCACCACCAATGGTGTTGGTACCGCGCAGGCGAAGCTGTGTTGAGCCCGAAGGGTCACCGCTTGGGTTGGTGATTGAAAGACCTGCCACTTTACCTTGCACGAGCTGGCCGATATCCTTGACCGAACCTTTCACAAAGTTGTCAGATTTGATGCTGGCCACAGAACTGGTAACATCGCCTTTCTTCTGCGTGCCATAGCCAATCATGACAACCTCTTTGAGTAGCTGATTGTCTTCGGCAAGAGTAATTTCAAGCACTTTGTTGCCTTGTGCTTGAATCTCCTGTGTGGCATAACCAATGAAGCTTACTACGAGTTGGTCATTGGCTTTGGCTGCGTTGAGGCTGAAGTTGCCATCAATGTCAGTTACTGTTCCTACAGTCGGATTGTTTTTAAGAATTACAGTTGCGCCAATAACAGGTTCTCCTGTTTGGTC
>JAUNCV010000034.1 GCA_030526445.1 Bacteroidales bacterium
ACAGGAACTTGATCTCGTTGAGATCAGCCCAACTGCTGCGCCCCCCGTATGCAAGATTATGGACTACCAGAAGTTCTGCTACCAGCAGAAGAAGAAGGCTAAGGAGGCAAAGGCCAATGCAGCTAAGGTAGTTATCAAGGAGATTCGTTTCGGTCCTCAGACCGATGACCATGACTACGAGTTCAAGCTCCGTCATGCAAAGGAATTCCTCTCGGAGGGCTCGAAGGTGAAGGCGTATGTCTTCTTCAAGGGTCGTTCGATTCTCTTCAAGGAGCAGGGCGAGATTCTTCTTCTCCGCTTTGCCAATGACCTTGAGGATCTTGGAAAGGTTGAGAGCATGCCAGTGCTCGAGGGTAAGCGCATGATTTTGATGCTTGCTCCTAAGGCAGCCAAGAAGGAAAAGGCTGCCAAGCCAGCCGAGAAACCAGCAGAATAACAATTGAAAAAGAATACCCATCAGGGTAAGTATAACAAATAATAATTATTAACAAAAATGCCAAAAGTTAAGACTAACTCCGGTGCTAAGAAGCGTTTTGCGCTCACCGGATCAGGACAGATCAAGAGAAAGCATGCTTACAAGAGCCACATCTTGACCAAGAAGAGCAAGAAGCAGAAGCGTAACCTCACTAAGTTCGCTATCCTGGACAACGCTAACAAGACCAACGTTCGCGAGCTCCTCTGCCTCAAGTAATTCTTGAGCAAAAAGTACTCTCAAAACAAGCTTTTAACAAGATCTATTAACAAAACAACCGTCTAAAAAGCGAAGCTGACAACAGTTAGTTTCCACGGCGTTTAAAAAACTTTTAAGAACTATGCCACGTTCGGTAAATCATGTAGCGTCACGTGCACGCCGCAAGAAGATTCTCCGCCTCACCCGAGGCTACATTGGTGCCCGCAAGAATGTGTGGACCGTTGCTAAGAACACCTGGGAGAAGGGTTTGACTTATGCATTCCGCGATCGTCGTAACAACAAGCGCAACTTCCGCGCTCTCTGGATCATGCGTATCAACGCAGCTGCTCGCCTCGAGGGCTTGAGCTACTCTAAGCTCATGGGTCTCCTCCACGCTAACGGCATCGATATCAACCGTAAGGTTCTCGCTGACCTCGGTATGAATCACCCAGAGGCATTCAAGGCAATCGTTGACAAAGTTAAGAAGTAATTAATTTATTTCTTACTGGGTCGTTTCGACTTGATTTGCACGACGAATAATCGTCAAAATAGAGCTGTGCTTCGATAAGAAGTGCAGCTTTTTTTGCTATGTAAAAGTTAAAATATTTAACATTTCGAGGAATAAAGTAGTTAAAACATACATTATCAGCGCTTTTGTAATAGGAATGTAACGGAAAATGGCTATCTTTGCACACGTTAAAAAGAAAATAACCCAATTTTTTTAAACTAATCAATTACACAACAATGAAGAAATCATTACTGACATTGGTAATGACCGTCGTAGCCTCAGTGATGGCTATGGCGCAGGTAACCACATCTGCACTTTCGGGTATCGTAACTGATGCTGAAGGTGAGGTGCTGGGTGCAACCGTACAAGCTGTGCACGTTCCTTCTGGTACTCACTATGGTGCCATCACCAACGAGAAGGGTGCATTTGCTATTCGCGGTATGCGTGTTGGTGGCCCATACGAGGTCACAATTTCTTATGTGGGTGCTACCACTCGTAAGTTTGAAGACATTACCCTTCAGCTGGGTGAGACCTTCAACCTCAACGTTGAGCTGGCTGAGAATGCCGATGTGCTTGGCGAGGTTGTTGTTGTGGGTCAGGGCACTAAGTTCCACAGCCTTAAGACCGGTGCTGCAACCAACATTTCGAACTCACAGATGACAGCTTTGCCAACCGTGAGCCGCAGCATTACTGACATGACCCGTCTTTCACCTTATGGTGGTAACGGTATGACCTTCGCAGGTACTGATGGCCGTACAGCCAACTTTACCGTGGACGGTGCCAACTTTAACAACAACTTTGGTTTGAGCTCTGCTCTGCCTGGTGGTGGTAACCCAATCTCAATCGATGCTATCGAGGAGATGCAGGTTGTGATTTCTCCATTCGATGTTCGTCAGACTGGCTTCATCGGTGGTGCTATCAACGCTATCACCAAGTCGGGTACCAACACCTTCAAGGGTACTGCTTATGTGCACCATCGCAATGAGAACCTCCGTGGTGACGTTGTTTACAACCAGCACCTCGAGACCCTGCGCGAGAAGGATCGTCAGACCACTTGGGGCTTCACCGTGGGTGGCCCAATCATTAAGAATAAACTCTTCTTCTTCGCCAACGCTGAGTGGCAGAAGACCCCAACCATTGCTAACCGCTGGCATGCTTCAGAGGATGGCGTGGCTAACCCAGACAGCTACACTTCGCGCACCACTATTGCTGACCTCCAGAAGGTTAGCGACCACGTGAAGCAGAAGTATGGTTATGACACCGGTTCATTTACCAGTTTCCCTGCTGATGAGGACAACAAGAAGCTCCTCTTCCGTATTGACTGGAACATCACCGACAACCACCACTTGGCTGTTCGCTACAACCACACTTTGAACAACAACTGGCAGGCTCCTAACGGCACCTCAATGGACGGCGGCACACGTATGTCAGGCTATCGTACCTCACAGTACTCTATGTCGTATGCAAACGCTATGTACGCTATCCAGAACAAGGTTAACTCATTCTCTGTTGACCTCAACAGCCGTTTCACTGACAAGCTCTCTAACCAGTTCTTGATGACCTTCTCTAAGCTCGATGATGTGCGTGACACCAACTCAAGCGAGTTCCCATTCATCGACATCCTGAAGGACGACCAGAACTACATTGCTCTCGGTTATGAGCTCTTCACCTGGAACAATGGTGTGCACAACAACATCTTTAATGTAAAGGATGAGGTAACTTACTATTATGGCAAGCACAAGATTCTCGGTGGTATGAACTACGAGTATCAGATGGCTGATAATATGTATATGCGTAATGGTACCGGTTACTATCGTTATAAGAGCCTTGACGACTTCCTCAACGGTGCAACTCCTGAGGTTGTCTGCTTGACCTACGGTTATGACGGCGAGGATAAGCCTGCTGCTCGTGTAACCTTCCACAAGGCTGGTATCTATGGTCAGGACGAGTGGGACCTCAATGAGCGCTTGAAACTTAACCTCGGTATCCGCTTCGATGCTCTCTTCTTCGATGAGAACGACCTCATGACCAACAAGAAGATCTATGATCTTGACTACAACGGCCGTCACATTGACACCGGCAAGTGGCCTAAGACTCAGGTAGGAGTTTCGCCACGTATTGGTGCTTCATGGGATGTGCTTGGTACCAAGCAGCTCATTGTGCGCGGTGGTACAGGTCTCTTCCAGGGCCGTTTGCCACTCGTATTCTTCACCAACATGCCAACCAACTCGGGCATGGTGCAGTATCAGGCTCAGCTCGGTCCTTCGGCCAAGTATGCTAACCTCCCAGACGAGGTACAGGCTAAGTTTGGCAGCATGGCCGACGTAATGGCTCAGTTCGCTGGTGGTCTTGTGCACGAGGGTAACAGCTATGTAACTCCTCTCAAGAACAAGCTCATCTCAATGGGCTTCCCACAGACCATCACTCCTGAGAAGGGCGCTAAGCCTTCTAGCATCTCGGCTGTAGATCCAGACTTCAAAATGCCAATGGTTTGGAAGACTTCAGTGGCTGTTGACTATGCATTCAACACTGATTTCCCACTCTCTGTAACCGCTGAGACCATCTTCAACAAGACTGTTCGCGCAGCTTCGATCTCAGACTGGTCAATTCCTTCAGTAGGTGGTTTTGCTCGCTTCAATGGCGTTGACAACCGTCCTATCTATCCTGCTGGTTACCGCACCGGTACCAAGGCATTCATGCTCGAGAACACCCACAAGGGTTATGGTTCTCAGACCAGTTTCACCATCAAGTCATCTCCACTTGATTACCTTGACTTGATGTTCGCTTACACTCACTCTGTAACCAAGGAGCTCACCTCTATGCCAGGTTCGGCTGCTGAGTCTGCCTTCACTTATGTTCCAACCGTTGAGGGTCCAAACAACATCAAGCTCCATAACAGTTTGAACAATACTCCTGACCGTATGATTGCTTCGGTTAACGTGAACAAGGGTGGCAACCACTTCAGCCTTATCTATGAGGCATTCCGTGGCGGTTACAACTATTCATATATGTTGACCAACGATATGAACGGTGACGGCTATGCTTATGATGCTCTCTACATCCCAACCGACGAGGAGGTTCGCAACGGTTCATTCCGTTTCGCTTCTGAGGACGATCGCGACCGCTTCATGGCATTCGTTCATCATGATGACTACCTCTCTGATCACCAGGGTGAGTATGCAGAGCCATACAGCCTCATCAACCCATGGGTACATCGTTTCGATATCAGCTACAAGCGTGACTTCAAGTTCCAGATTGCTGAGACCACTCACAAGTTCCAGCTCGGCTTCGATATCCGCAACGTGGGCAACCTTCTTAACGACAAGTGGGGTGTAATGCGCTGCTTCAACTCAGCTATCGGCTCAGAGGCTCGTATCCTCAAGTATGATGGCGTTGACAAGGACGGCTACGCTGTATTCTCTACTCCAAAGGCAGTTAATGGCGATGCACCAACCTTCATTCCTAACAAGGCAGCAGGTCAGAACTGGTACATGTCAATCAGCGCTAAGTATTTCTTCAACTAAAAAACAAGAAATCCAAGATGAAACTTAAAAATTATATTTTGGCTCTTGCAGCTGTTCTCACTTTGGGCGCAACCAGCTGTGAGGATATGAACGAGAAGACCTTCCTGAGCGAGGTTCAGGTGTCATCTTCTTACCTTGCATTTGACGCTGCCGGCAGCTCTGAGACTATCGAGGTTAAGGCGCATGGTTCATGGGAGTTTGTTGAGCTTCCTTCATGGCTCTCTGCTAACCCAGCTTCGGGCCAGGGTTCGGCAACCGTAACTTTCACTGCACAGGCTGCTACTGATACTCGTCAGGGTTCATTCTTCCTCACCTGCAATGGCGCAGAGCAGCGCATCAACTACATTCAGCAGACCGAGAAAAAGGAGACTCCACTCTCGAGCTGTAAGGAGGTGAACAGCGGTATTGAGGGCGTAACCTATCGCGCTGCTGGTGTTATCACCAAGATCGCTGAATCGGCTAAGTATGGTAACTTCTACTTCTCAGATGGTACTGGCGAGGTATATGTATATGGTACCAAGTACAACGGTGCTACCCAGCAGGGCGCGCTTGAGAAGCTCGGCCTCAATGTGGGCGACTATGTAGTTGTTGAGGGTCCTTTGGCTATCTACAGCGGTACTTACGAACTCAAGGATGCTGACATCGTATCATACGAGAAGTCACTCATTAAGTGCGACTCGACCATGGTGGCTGGTGTGAAGTCTTCAGAACTTCCACTCGAGGGCGGCGAACTCGTAGCTATGCTCACCTGCAAGGGTAAGGGCGTTTCGGTATCAGTGCCAAGCGACGCTCAGTCATGGCTCTCGGTTATCTCGGTTAAGACCGCTGGCGAGCAGGCAACTGTTACCTTCCTTGCTGCTCCAAACGTTGGTGGCGACCGTTCGACCACTATCACCTTCACCACTAACGATGGCAAGAAGGAGTACACTTCACAGACTTCGTTCAGCCAGAAGGGTGCTATCGTAGCTTGCTCGGTAGCCGACTTCCTTGCTCAGCCTGTTGGCGATGCTCAGTTCCGCCTCACTGGTGTTATCACCAGCCTCAATGGCAAGAACTGCTACATCCGCGATCACTCGGGCGATGTGCTTGTTTACAATCCTAACCTCAACGGTTTGACCGTGAAGGAGGGCGACATCATCACCGTAGTTGGTAAGCGTGCTGCTTATAAGGATAGCCCACAGATGGGCAGCCCAGTTGTTGAGGCTGTGCAGGCTGTTGAAGCTATCTCTCTCGCTGAGTTCAAGGCTTTGGCCGATGACAAGAACAAACTTTACCTCATCACTGGTAAGGTGGCTGAGCCAACCGAGCCAAACACCAAGTATGATCTCGAAACCTATGGCAACTTCTCACTCGTTGCTGAAGATGGCACTGAGCTCTACGTTTACGGTGTTTCGACCGGTGTTGGTGGTGAAACCAAGAAGTTCGGTACCCTTGGCGTGAAGGAGGGCGACGAGCTCACCATTATTGCTTACAAGACCTCTTACACCAAGAACGACTACACTTTGATGCAGGCAGGTGGCGCTATGTATGTGGGCCACACTGCTGCTGAGTAATCAGTTCGGAAATATAAAAAAGAAATACTCCGTAACCCAAAAGGTTGCGGAGTATTTCTCATTTTACATAATTGGGCAACCATTTTGGCTGCGGGATATATTATGTTTTATTAAGCTATTGCCGAGGTTTTGATCAAGAATAAACTTGTTTTTTCGGCAAGCAATAAGTTTATTATTAGAAACGGAAATAGGTTTCGAGCCAGAGCTCATTGAAGTGCTTATCGCCAGTAGCATGGCTGCCCATGATGTTGTAGTTGTACTGAATCTGGAACTTGAGGTTCTTGTGCAACTGGAACTCTGGGATGAGCGAGAGTACGGTCTGCTTTTGCTGCTTCATCTCGTTGTTGGCCCATTGGTACTGACCTGTGAGTTTGAACCAATCGTTGAGAGGCATGCCAGCAACAGCGTAGAATGCCTCACAGTTGCCGAGATCAGACTGACCGTGAGCATACTCAGTGCGGAAGCTCATGCCGCTCTTGTCGTCGTATTTAGCGCCGAAAGCGTAGCGATTGCGCGAATGGTTCTCAACAACGCCTGCAGCATTGGCTTTGTCGAAAGTGCCCTTCCAGCCAAAGAAACCGAGGAAGAGACCTTTGACAGGCTGTACCTGGAATGTGCCGGTGATGTCTTTCTTGCCATCTGTATCATTGCAGTTGATGCCTGTGCCGTTTGAAACCATGAGCTGATAGTGGAAGAGGTTGTGGTTGTCTTCGCCTACTGGCATGAAATCGCCCTGCACCTGAAGACCCATATCACGTCCGCCATTGGTGCCGCCCTTGGTGTCTGCGCCAAGATAATCGTTGTGGCCGGTGAGATATTTGGTCATGAGCGAGTAGTCGCCAGTAGAGATGTCCCATGGATTCATTGGGTTTTCAAAACCAAAGGCGCGCTTGAACTGACCAATCTTCACCTTGAAGTAGCTGTATTTTTTCCACTCAACAAAGAAGTCCTTCATGTGGAAGCCGTCGTTGTTGGTCTGAATCTGGATGCGATAAGCGAAGTCTTTGAGGATAGTGCCATCAATATAGAAACGCACAAGACGTTGGTTGAAGCCAGGTCCACCTTTAGCGCCGTCCTTGTCGCTGTACTGGTATCGGCCAATGACATAACCGCCAAACTTAGGAGCAGAAATAAAATCGGTCACGTTGCGACCATATTGCAACTCTTTCTTCTCGGCAGCTGCTGGAGCCGACTCCATACTGCTGGCAATAGCATTGTTGAGATAGGTGGTGAGGAAGCCCGACTCGAGTGGTTCTTCGCTCATAAACTCTGAAGTGTTGCCTTCTGGCTCGGCAGCCATCATAGGCATGGTCAATGCCATTGCTGCGAGTGGAATAAAGAACTTTTTCATAAAATAAAACATTTATAAAGAAAATGTCCCCTCACTTTAGGGAAAGAAGGGGACAGTATAAATAGGGTTTCTTATTATCAGAATACGAGGAACATCCATGCATAACCGATGGCGATGCCAACGATACCCATGATGATACCTACCTGCATCATTTCGCTCTGCTTAATGAAACCAGTAGAGTGAGCGATGGCATTTGGAGGGGTAGAGATAGGCAGAATCATTGACACTGAAGAGGCAATGGCAACGCCGATGAGCATGGTGCTCACACCGCCTTCGGTGAGTGTGCCTGCGCCAACCATAGCACCTGCTACGACGCCGAGTACAGGAACAAGGAGCGATGCTGCTGCCGAGTGGCTGATGAAGTTAGAGAAGCCAAAGCAGACAATGCCCGAAATGATCATAACGAGGAGCGGACTCCACTGACCGAATGGGATAGAGGCAACGAGTACCTTTGAAAGCTCGGTGGTATTGAGTGCCACACCAAGGGCAAAACCACCAGCCACCATCCAGAGCACTGACCAGTTGATTTCTTCGAGGTCATGCTTGGTGAGAACGCCAGTTACAGCAAATGCAGCCACTGGGATGAGTGCTACGATATTGGTGTTGAGACCAAGGTCGTAAACTCCGTCAATTTTGCCGAAGCACCACAAGAAGATGGTCACAGCGAAGGTAGCAATAACAATCCAAGTCTGATGGGTTACATGAAGTTCACCTTCAATCTTGAGGTTGATCTCCTTCTGCTGGAATGGGAACATGACGCGGAGCAACATCCAGCCAGCCACGAGGAGAATGAGCACGAATGGCACCATCTTGATCATCCACTCACCAAAACTGATGCTAACGCCAAGCACTTCGCTGAGGTAACCCAGTACGATGGTGTTAGGAGGAGTGCCGATAGGAGTAGCGATGCCACCGATATTGGCGCCCAATGGAATGGCAAGTGCCAAAGCGGTGCGGTCTTTTGAGCCCTCAGGCATGGCGCGAAGCACAGGAGTGAGGAAGGCCAGCATCATAGCTGCAGTGGCGGTGTTAGAGACGAATGCCGAGAAGATGGCTGTCACCACAATGAAGCCGAAGAGTACATTGGCTGGCTTATTGCCGAAAGGTGAGAGCAACTTTTTGGCCAAAACTACATCGATGCCAGTCTTGGTCAATGCAATGGCGAGCACGAAACCACCGATGAAGAGAAGGATGGTTGGATCGGCAAAACATGCCATGATGCTCTTGTAGGGCACATAGATGGCGCCTTCAACACCCTTGAAGCATGCTAATGGCGCCGATGATATGGTGCATAGCATGATGACGATGATGAGCACAGACATGCACCAAGACGGAATGGCCTCGGTGAGCCACATGATAGCTGCGAACACGAAGATGGCAATGACGCGCTGCTGTACAGCATTCAAACCCTCGATGCCAAATGCGGCAGTAGGTAAGAGTGCAATGATGATAGCAACGATGGCTGCAATAACTGCTTTCATGTAGCCAAGGCCCTTGAAGCGTTTCTTGAGCTTGTCTTTCTGATAAGATTTTACGAGGTTGTGTCCTCGGAAGTTTTTAAACATGTTAGAATAGGTTATTTAAACAAAAAAATACACTTACGCGTGCAAATATAATGCAAATTTATCACATATATGCGCGCATAAGTGCAATTTTAAACTATGTTTCGCAGTTTTTTGGTGCAAAGTAAAGTCTATGTACCAAAACGGCTTGGATGATGCAGTTTATTGCTTGACAAATACCTGCTTGCCTTTGAGGTAAGTTTCCTCAACATTGACATGCTTGATTTCGGTCACAGGGATACTGAAAATGTCTTGATCGAGCACCACGAAATCGGCCCACTTGCCTGTGGTGAGGCTGCCGAGTTCATCGGTCACGCCCAACTGCTTGGCAGCAAGGATGGTGTATGAATCAATGCATTGCGCCACGGTGAGGTTCTGCTCCTTGCGGTCGATGAGCGATGGGTCGATGCCCTGGCATGTAGCCGACCAGATATTGTTCATTGGATACATGCCCACCTCAGAGGTAGGAGCATCGCTGCCGAAAGTGACTGTGATGCCACCATCGATAAGGCTCTTGAGCGGCATGTGATATTTGAAGTAATCTTCGTCGCCCATATACTCGCGGGTGAGTTTTAGCTCAGTCATCCAAGCAGGAGTGGTAGAGCAGACGACATCGGTGTTCTGATAGAACTTTTCGAGCGCACCGCCCGAGAGCAGCTCGCAGTGGGCCAGTGTCTTGGTGCCCGAAATACTGCCTAGATCGTGCATCACATCGAGCATCTCGCTCACAGCGCGGTCGCCAATGCAGTGAACATGAATATTCATGCCCTCGGCAGCAGCGCGCTTGGTGACGCTCAGAATCTTCTCAGACGACAGCATATTGTTGCCCGTGCCTTTGCCCAAAGCTGGAGTATAAGGCTTGAATACGAGCGCAGTGCCTGCATCGGTAGTGCCATCCTTGAACGCCTTGAGCGTGTTGGGGCGAAGCATGTCTGTGCTGTATCGCTGACGCATGCGCTTGGCGCGAGCAATGTATTCATCGTCGCTCTCAAGGCCATTGTAATAGATTGAGGCGAAGACGCGGATGGTGTGATCGGGAGCCTCGGAAGCAGCCTGCAGAGCAAGCGAGTCGTTGATTGCCAGACCTCCAGCATCATAGACGGTTGTGATGCCCAATGAGTTGTAGTGACCATCGACATAAGGCATGCCGGCAAGCACATCGTCCTTGCCATAAATGCCTAACTGCTGCATGACCCAGCTGCACTGCGCAGGCTCGAAGATTCGGCCTGTAGGATTGCCCTGGGCATCGCGAGTGAATCCGCTGGCGCCTGGTGCAATGTCGGGTGTGTTTTTGTCAACGCCCACGGCTTGGAACACTGCGCTGTTGGCCCAAGAGGTGTGACCATCAATGTCGGCAAGGAGAATAGGGCGGTCAATGCCCAGCTTATCTAGCTCTGAGGCGAGGGTCTTGACATTGTGTCCCCAGCCCATGCCCACGATGAATGGTGTCTCCTCTTTGCTGTGTTTGTTGGCATAAGCCTTTACCATCTGCAGGGTCTCTTCGTGCGAAGCGTGAGGATCGAGCATCAGCATTTCGCGTCCGCTGACGGCATTACAGAGGCCGAAGTAGTGGCAGTGCGTATCCATGAGGCCCGGAATGATGAGTTTGTTGCCCATATCGTGCTTCAGGCTGTCGGCCGAAACCATGGCGAGCGCCTTCTCGTTGCTGCCCACATAGATGAGCTTGCCGTCTTCGACCACAATGGCCGAAGCCTCAGGGTTGTTAGCATCGGCGGTATATATTTTAGCATTGTAGTAAACCTCGCGATTGTCGGAAGCTTTCTCTTTTTGGCACGAAGCAAGCGCCAATACCAGTGGAATTAAATAGAAGTATTTTTTCATAGTCGCTATTATTAAATAATGAGTAATCGTTTTTTGGGGCTAAAAAAGATGCATCAGAGAAACACACCGAAGTTGATGCTGTGAGTTCCGACTCGAGCTTTGTTGCCATTCTCTTTGACAATCTTCATGAGGTCGTGCTGATACAGGTAGCCAAATGAGAGATTCTTATATTTGAAACGGAAACCCGTGTTTGCGCCTATCTGGAAACGGCGCCAGTCCTCGTCGTCAAAAAGATTGTAGGTTTCAGAGTGGTCGCGATCGTTCTCATGTTTCACCTTTGCCACAAGATTCAGTCGGGCATAAAAGCCGACGTATGGCTGGAATGTCCAGTCCTGGTTGATACGCATCTGCGATGCAAAGTTGATTGGAATGCTCATGGTGACAAAGTTGAACACATCCTTCTCTGAAGCATAAGTCTCTTTGCTGGTGGTGTAGTTGGCGTTGAGACCCACTTCAAGCGACTCGCCAGTTTCGTTCAACATAATGCCATAGAGGAAAGAAGCGCCGAGACCCATGGGGCTATCGAGCAAATCGTCGTTATCAAAGTTGGTGTTGAATGGAGTGATGACATAACCGGCACTGAGGTGCATGTAATTCTCAGATTGTGCCTGCGTCTTCATTGAAGTGGCAGCCATAAGGACAGCAACTGCCAAAACTAACAATTTTTTCATAGTAGTATATAATATTGACAGGCAAACATTTGCACGAAGTGCTTGCCTGCCGTAGTTATTATTGTGCGGATATTAATGGCTTAGATGCCCAGGCTCTCGCAGATTACCTTGAGTTTAGCCTCAGCAGCAGCCGAAGCAGCCTCATAGTCCTTGCCGTCGAACTCGGCAGGAACTTCGCAGTAGAACTTGATCTTAGGCTCGGTGCCCGAAGGACGAACCGAAACCTTGATGCCGCCCTCGGTGAAGTACTGGAGTACGTTCGAGGTAGCAGGCATGTCGAGGTCGCTCTCCACACCGTTCTTGACCTGCTTGAGAGTCTTGAAGTCCTTTGAGAGAATCACCTTCTCGCCAGCGAGCTCGGTTGGTGGGTTCTTGCGGAAGTTCTCCATCATAGCCTTGATTTCGTCAGCACCGCTCTTGCCTGGCTTAACAACACTTACAGCCTTTTCCTTCTGGAAACCGTAGTCGGCATAGATCTTGAGGAGAAGATCGTAGAGAGTCATGCCATTGTCCTTTGCCCATGCAGCGATTTCGCAGAGCAGACAGATAGATGCTGGAGAATCCTTATCGCGTACCTTATCGAATGGGAGGAAACCGAATGACTCTTCGCCACCGCCGATATACTTACGCTTGCCCTCGTTGACACGGATGCGGTAAGCAATCCACTTGAAGCCGGTGTATTCGTCAAAGATCTCTACGCCATTCTTGTTGGCAATCTTAGCGATGAGCTCAGAGGTTACGATGGTCTTCACCATGAAGTCGGTTGGCTTGAGGAGGCCGAGCTTCTTCTTGTTGGTGATAATGTACCAGTACATCATCATAGCAGTTTGGTTACCGTTGAGGATCATCCACTCGCCCTTGTTGTCGCGGCAAACCACAGCGAGGCGGTCAGCATCTGGGTCAGAAGCAAGCACGAGGTCAGCATTGAGCTTGGTGCCGAGGTTCATACCCATGGTCATAGCCTCAGAGTTCTCTGGGTTCGGCGAAACTACGGTTGGGAAGTTGCCATCAATCACCATCTGCTCCTTCACAACGTGAATGTTCTGGAAGCCCCAAGAGCGGAGTGCCTCAGGAATGATGACGCGACCGGTGCCGTGGAGTGGAGAGTAAACGATGTTGAGGTCCTTCTGGCGCAGGATAGTCTCTTGATCGACCATAGCCTCCTTGACAGCCTGGAGATAAGTCCAGTCCATTTCGCCACCAATGATCTCGATGAGCTCTTCGTTTGGCTCGAACTTCACCTGATCGATGGTCACCTTGTTCACTTCGTCAATGATGCCGGTATCGTGTGGGCTGAGTACCTGTGCACCATCATCCCAGTATGCCTTGTAGCCGTTGTACTCTTTAGGGTTGTGTGAAGCGGTTACGTTGACACCTGCCTGAGCCTTGAGCTCGCGGATGGCGAACGAAATCTCAGGAGTAGGGCGGAGGCTCTCGAAGAGATATACCTTGATGCCGTTGGCAGAGAAGATGTTAGCCACGGTCTCGGCAAACAATCGGCCGTTGTTGCGGCAGTCATGACCTACCACTACAGCTGGCTGAATGTTAGGGAATGCCTTGTTGATATAGTTGGCAAAGCCCTGGGTAGCCATACCTACCACATATTTATTCATACGGTTGGTGCCTGCGCCCATGATGCCACGAAGGCCACCGGTACCAAATTCAAGATTCTGATAGAAGGCGTCGATGAGAGGAGTCTTGTCCTCTGCCTCAATCATTGCCTTTACTTCTGCCTTGGTCTCCTCGTCGAAACCATCTGCAAGCCATGCCTGTGCCTTGGCTGTGCAGTCTTTGATAAGCTGTTCGTCCATTGGTTAATATTTTATAATGTGTTGTGAAATGAAATTTTATCGATTACTATACATTGAGTCGTAGTACTTCTCATATTCGCCCGAAGTGATGTTGTCCATCCACTCCTGGTTTTCGAGATACCACTTCACTGTCTTCTCAATGCCCTCTTCGAACTGGAGACTTGGTTCCCAGCCGAGTTCCTTCTGCAGTTTGGTGCTGTCAATGGCATAACGCGCATCGTGGCCCAGGCGGTCGGTAACATAGGTGATGAGGTTCATGTCCTCGCCCTCTTCTCGGCCCAGCAGACGGTCAACAGTGTTGATTACCACCTTGATGATGTCAATGTTCTTCCACTCGTTGAAACCGCCGATGTTGTAGGTCTCGTTGATGGTGCCGTTGTGGAAAATGACATCGATAGCACGAGCGTGATCCTCAACAAAGAGCCAGTCGCGCACGTTTTCGCCCTTGCCATAAACAGGAAGTGGCTTGCGGTGGCGAATGTTGTTGATGAAGAGCGGAATCAACTTCTCAGGGAACTGGTAAGGTCCATAGTTGTTCGAGCAGTTGGTCACGATGGTTGGCATGCCGTAGGTGTCGTGGAAGGCGCGCACAAAGTGATCGCTCGATGCCTTTGAAGCTGAATATGGCGAGTGAGGATTATACTTGGTGGTCTCGTAGAAGAAGTCATCGCCATAAGCAAGATGATGCTCTGAGCTTGAAGCGGTGGTGGTGAAAGGTGGCTCGATGCCCTCAGGATGGTTCATGGTGAGAGCACCTTAAACTTCATCGTTCGAGATGTGGTAGAAGCGCTTGCCTTCGTACTTCTCGGGCAATGACTCCCAATAGAGTTTGGCAGCCTGGAGGAGCGAGAGGGTACCCATCACATTGGTGCGGGCAAAGGTGAATGGATCCTTGATGCTTCGGTCAACATGGCTCTCG
>JAUNCV010000223.1 GCA_030526445.1 Bacteroidales bacterium
TGCTCACTTGATGATTGCTCTTTGTCGGGCCAAAGGGTGGTATGCACGATATGTCAATGGTTTTATCCTGGGCGAAGGGCAGACTCATGCCTGGGTAGAAGTATCGGATGGAAATGTATGGGTTCCGTATGACCCCACTCTTGACGTAATACCAGATTGGGGATATGTCAAGATTGCTCATGGTCGCGATGCCAACGACTGTCCTACCAATCGTGGACGCTTTCTGGGATTTACCACCGAGACAATGTCGGTGAGCGTATCTTTGTCTGAACTATAAAGATTTTTTGATTGTGCTACAAAATGTAACTACGCTGGAAATGCCCATTGATGAGCAATTCCGCATACAAAAGAACCATTTTCGCGGAGGCCAAGGCCGTAAGCGTTTTTGTATTGTTTCGGGAACACATGGCGATGAGCTCGAAGGACAGTATGTCATCTTCCTTATCGCTCAGATGATTCGTCAACATCCCGAACATCTCAATGGAATTGTAGATATCTACCCAGCACTGAATCCGTTAGGTATCGATTCCATTCAGCGAGGTGTGCCCGCCTTCGATCTCGATATGAACCGCATTTTTCCTGGAAATCCGAAAGGATCGATGGTAGAAAAAGTGACCCACGATATCTTCAAAGACCTACGTGGAGCCGACATGGTTATCGATATCCATTCGAGCAATATGTTTCTGCGCGAAATACCACAAGTGCGTATCAGCGAACAGACAGCCGAAACCCTGGTGCCTTATGCCCGCCTGCTGAACATAGACCTCATCTGGGTGCATCAAGCTGCTACTGTGCTCGAATCGACCCTGGCCCATTCGCTCAATGTGACCGGAACACCTGTGCTGGTGGCCGAAATGGGCGTAGGCATGCGCATCAATCATTCGTTGTGCCATCAACTCTTCTGGGGCATCGTCAACCTGATGCATCACATGGGCATCTGGAAGGAAGAGGTAGATCAGTCACTCATCCAAGAGCCAATTATCTCTGTTGGCGATTCTGTTGATTTTCTCAATGCCACAACATCGGGCATTTTTGTCACCGAAATGCACAATGGCCGGTCGGCTATTGTTGAGGCTGGCGAAAAGATAGGCGAAATAATCTCACCACTCACAGGCGAGGTGCTGCAAGAGGTACATGCACCTCACCGAGGCATTCTGTTTACAATCAGAGCCTACCCAGTTATTTACGAAGGTTCTCTTTTGGCACGCATTCATAAACTCTGATGCGTCATCATCCATTTTGTCCACAAAAAAACTATGACAATACAAACTATTTTTACTATGTCGTCGCCCTACCGTGACGACTTCCGCATTAAAGCATATTGCTTTGGACAAGGAGAAAAAAGTCTGGCCATTGTGGGTGCAATGCGCGGAGACGAAATGCAACAGCAATATGTAGCCGCCCAATTGGTGCGCTTGCTGCAGCAAGCCGAAAAAGAGGGAAAGCTGGCCGAAAACGTTTCTATCAGCATCATTCCTTCGGCCAATCCCTTTTCTATGAACATAGAGAAACGCTTCTGGGCGCTCGACAATACCGACATCAACCGCATGTTCCCTGGCTATAACCTCGGAGAGACCACCCAACGCATTGCAGCAGCTTTGTTCGAATACATACAAGACTTCAAATATGGCGTACAACTGGCCTCATATTATCTACCAGGAAACTTTGTTCCTCACGTCCGTCTCATTGACACCGGCACCGGATTTACCGATATCTCTTTGGGCAAAAGTTTTGGCTTCCCTTATGTGACCCATCGCAAACCCGATCCGTTCGACACCGTATTGCTCAACTACAACTGGCAAATATGGAATACGCAAGCCTTCTCTCTGTACGCTGGCACCACCGAAACCATAGACCCAACATCGGCACAGCAAGCCATTGACGGAGTATTGCGCTTCATGGTAGAACAAAAAATTCTCTCTGATGTAATATTGCCAGAGGGTTTAGACTCTGAGATTATTGACGAAGAACAATTCCTAACCATTCAGGCGCCACATGCTGGCATATTAACGAATGTACTTGATGCAGGAACAATGGTAGAGGAAGGAATGATATTGGCTTGTATTATGCATCCCTATGAAGGATATGTTGTATCGGAAGTAAAGGCACCTTGCAGCAGCATGATTTTCTTTGCCCGAAACAAGTCAATCACCTATCAGAATACCGTACTTTTCAGACTC
>JAUNCV010000035.1 GCA_030526445.1 Bacteroidales bacterium
CCTTCTGGGTTGAGAGACGGGTGCGCAACGAGTTGTTGAAGAAGATGAGGAGAGCGGTCTTGTTCTTGCCGAGATGCTGATAGCCGTAGCGGTTGGCCTTGACTTCGAGCGCCTCTTTGACAGCAGCCTGAAGATCGCCAAGATCCTTAACACTAGTATAATAACGCATATATTAGTTAGGAGTTAAGAGTGAGAAGTGAGGAGTGAAATGTGAAAAACGGATTGCAAACCCAGGTGGCCTGCAATCCGTTTATATGAAATATTGTAGGCCGAAACGATTATTCGGCGAACTTCTTCACAATGATAGAACCGTTGTGACCGCCGAAACCGAAGGTGTTCGAGAGGGCTGCACGAACGGTGCGCTTCTGTGCCTGGTTGAAGGTGAAGTTGAGGTTGTAGTCGATGTTCTCGTCGATATCATCCTCCTTGTGATTGATGGTAGGAGGCACGATGTCGTTAACAACTGAGAGAACACAGATAAGACCCTCGATAGCACCAGCAGCACCGAGCAAGTGACCAGTCATAGACTTGGTTGAGCTGATGTTGAGCTTGTAAGCCCAGTCGCCAAATACCTCCTTAATAGCCTTAGCCTCAGAGAGGTCGCCAACAGGAGTTGAAGTGCCGTGAACGTTGATGTAGTCGATATCGGTTGGCTGGAGGTTAGCATCCTCGAGCGCAGCGTTCATCACGAGCTTAGCACCGAGACCCTCTGGGTGAGTAGCAGTGAGGTGATAAGCATCGGCGCTCATGCCGCCGCCCACAACCTCAGCATAGATCTTAGCACCACGAGCCTTAGCGTGCTCGAGCTCCTCGAGAATGAGACAGCCCGAACCCTCGCCCATCACGAAGCCATCGCGGCTGCCAGAGAATGGACGGCTTGCGGTCTCAGCCTCCTCATTGCGGGTAGAGAGCGCCTTCATAGCGTTGAAGCCACCGATACCTGCCTCGCAGATAGCAGCCTCAGCACCACCGGTTACGATCATGTCAGCCTTACCGAGACGGAGCAAATTGAAGGCATCGATCATGCCATGGGTAGAAGAAGCACAAGCAGAAACGGTGCCATAGTTAGGACCATGGAAGCCGTACTTGATGCTCAACTGACCTGCAGCGATGTCGGCAATCATCTTAGGGATGAAGAAAGGATTATACTTTGGACCTACCTCAGGATTGTAACCACCGGTCTCCTCCTGGAAAGTCTTGATACCACCGATACCAGCGCTGAAAATCACGCCGATGCGGTTCTTGTTGCAATTTTCGAGGTCAAGGCCACAGTCCTGAATAGCCTCATCGACAGCTGCGAAAGCGAGCTGGGTGTAACGGTCAACCTTGCGGATTTCCTTCTTCTCGAAATACTGAAGTGGGTCGAAGCCCTTCACCTCGCAAGCGAACTGAGTCTTGAACTTTGAAGCGTCGAACAGGGTGATAGGACCGCAGCCGCTCTTGCCTTCAGTGAGGCCCTTCCAGGTCTCCTCAACATTGAGGCCGAGTGGAGTGATGGCGCCAAGGCCTGTTACTACGACTCTTTTTAATTCCATATCTGAAAATGTATTAAGTTTCGGTTAAAAAAAAGAAATGTCTGAAAAAAGAAATATCAAATACCAATTGTTGGGCTGCAGAGAGTCCAACAAGTGATATTTGATATTTATCTTCAAAGAAGATTATTCCTTGTTCTTCTCGATGTAAGCAACAGCGTCGCCAACGGTAGCGATCTTCTCTGCCTGATCATCTGGAATGGTGATACCAAACTCCTTCTCGAACTCCATGATGAGCTCAACGGTGTCAAGGGAATCAGCACCAAGGTCGTTGGTGAAAGATGCCTCGAGGGTAACCTCAGACTCCTCAACGCCCAACTTCTCTACGATAATCTCTTTTACTTTTGCTTCGATTTCTGACATAATCTTTATATTTAAAAGGTTAATATTGTTATTCAGTTTACACAAAGGAAGAATAATGGTGCGAATATCGCTTTTTTCTTCTGCCTTATATGCGAAAATACGAATAAAATTAGTATCTTCGCAGCGTGAAAAGGAGCATGATTGCCCAAAATCACGATGCAAAGTAACGAATTTTCTCCCTAATGGCGAAATAATTTTTAATCTATTTTCTAAATAATGCACAATATGCCTCATTTTGTGCCAAAAATGTAAACTTTATATGAAGAATATCTGTATTTTTGCTTCAGGTTCGGGCTCAAATGCCGAAAATATAGCGAATTACTTCGAAGGTCGCAATGACGTGAACATTGCATTGATAGTGTGCAACAAGGCCGATGCGTTTGTTTTTGAGCGTGCCAAGAAACTGAACATCCCATCGCGCCTGGTTACGGGTGCACAGATGAAGGATGAGGCGTTTGTGCTGGGCTTGATGAAGGAGTTCAATATTGACTTCATTGTGCTGGCGGGTTACTTGCTGCTGGTGCCCAAGTATCTGGTCGATGCATACCCACAGGCAATTGTGAACATTCACCCAGCCCTCATCCCGCTGCACTGTGGCAAGGGCATGTATGGCGACCGTGTGCATGAAGATGTGGTGCGCTGTGGCGACAAAGAGTCGGGCATCACGATTCATTATGTAAACGAGTTCTTCGATAACGGCGATATCATCTTCCAGGCAACCTGCCCGGTTGAGCCTACCGACGATGCACATGCTGTTGCAACCAAAGTTCATGCATTGGAATATGCACATTTTCCTCGCGTAATCGATGAAACTTTGCAAAAGAATGCATAAATAGGTTGTATTTATACGCTAATTTGGCAAAAATTGATAAAAAATAGTAAATTTTTACATAAAATATTCTGCTATATACAAAAATTATGTATATTTGCACCCGTTTTTATGATGCAAATAGCAAATGAAGAATAAGAAAGATCGTATCACGGCCATCCGTGAAATTGTGCAAGCGCACAGCATCAGCAGTCAGGAAGAGCTGTTGCAGATACTCATCAAACGCGGTTATGACGTAACCCAGGCTACATTGAGCCGCGATTTGAAGCAAATGGAGATTGCTAAGATCTCGACTCGCGACGGTGGATATCTGTATGTGACGCCTGATGTGGCTGCTTCGATGAAGAGTGCCAATCCGGGACATTTCATTCCGCCACATACACTGCAGGGTGTTGTAAGCATTGAGTGCAGCACGGTTCTGATTGTGGTTCGCACCAAACCGGGTTATGCCAGCAGTATTGCCTACGACATTGACCAGTCGGTATTGCCCGAAGTGATGGGCACTGTGGCTGGCGATGATACGATACTTGTCATTCCTCGTTCGGGCTATAACACCACACAGGTTGCAGAGGCGCTTTGCCGCGTGTTGCCAAGAACGTAAATATACATATTTAAATAATAATATACAGAATCATCCCTCTTGGGAATGCTGCCATCAGGGTAGTTTTTATGAAAAATGGAAACAGAATCTAAGGTATCGGAGGTTGTAGAAGAGCAGCCCCAGATTAGAATTTATATTGCTGGTAAGCAACATATCCAGTATGTTGAAGAGATTCTTGACGTTATTGAGGAGTCAAGTAAGGCTCGCGGCACCGGTATCGCCCGCCGTTCGCCAGAATATGTTTCGCAAAAGATGATTGAGGGCAAGGCTATCATTGCTCTTTGTGGTGATGACTTTGCGGGCTTCTGCTACATTGAGAGCTGGAGCAACAAGACCTATGTGGTTAACTCAGGTTTGATTGTGAAGCCTAAGTACCGAGGTTACGGTCTGGCTCACCGCATCAAGCGCTTCTCGTTTGCCTATAGCCGACGCCTCTTCCCTGAGGCAAAGCTTTTCGGTATCACCAGCGGTGCTGCTGTCTTGAAGATTAACAATGAACTGGGTTATCGCCCTGTGACCTTCGAGCAGCTGACCGATGACCCTGCCTTCTGGCGTGGCTGCGCTACCTGCGTGAACTATGACGTATTGCAGCGTACCGACTTTAAGCGATGCATTTGCACAGCAATGCTTTATGACCCAGCAGAGCACCCTAACGAGGTACTTGAAGACCTGGATAAGATTTAATCAATTTTCTGTCTGACAAATTCAATTCGACAAATATATGGCTAAGAAGAAAGTGGTAGTCGCCTTCAGCGGCGGTCTCGATACAAGTTATAATGTAATGTATCTCACCAAAGAGATGGGATATGAGGTGTATGCAGCTTGTGCTAACACCGGTGGTTTCAGCGCAGAGCAGCTGAAGCAGAACGAGGAGAATGCCTACAAGCTGGGTGCTGTGAAGTATGTGACCCTTGACGTGACTCAGGAGTACTATGAGAAGAGCCTCAAGTATATGGTGTATGGCAATGTGCTTCGTAACAACTGCTATCCTATCTCGGTTTCGTCAGAGCGTATTTTCCAGGCTATCGCTATTGCTCGCTATGCCAAGGAGATTGGCGCTGATGCTATTGCTCATGGTTCGACCGGTGCTGGTAATGACCAGATTCGTTTCGATATGACCTTCCTGGTATTGGCTCCTGGTGTAGAGATCATCACCCTGACCCGCGACCGCAACCTTTCGCGCAAGGAGGAGGTTGACTACCTCAATGCCAACGGCTACTTTGCCGACTTCACCAAGCTGAAGTATTCGTATAATGTAGGTATCTGGGGCACCTCGATTTGCGGTGGTGAGATTCTTGACAGCACTCAGGGCTTGCCAGAGAGCGCTTATCTGAAGCACCCAACCAAGAGCGAGCCAGAGATTCTCTCGATTGGTTTCAAGAAGGGAGAAATCTGCAGCGTGAACGGTGTGGAGTATGATGACAAGATCAAGGCTATCCAGAAGGTGGAGGAGATTGGCGCTGCTTATGCCATTGGCCGCGACTGCCATGTGGGCGACACCATCATTGGTATCAAGGGCCGTGTAGGCTTCGAGGCTGCTGCACCAATGCTTATCATTGCAGCACACCGCTTCCTTGAGAAGTACACCCTGTCAAAGTGGCAGCAGTACTGGAAGGATCAGGTGAGCAACTGGTATGGCATGTTCCTGCACGAGAGCCAGTATCTTGAGCCAGTGATGCCTGATATGGAGGCAATGCTCGAGAGCTCACAGCGCAATGTGAATGGTACCGTTACCATCGAACTTCGTCCATACAGCTTCCAGACCGTGGGCGCTGACACTCCAGACGACCTTGTACACAACAAGCTCGGTGAGTATGGCGAGACCGCTAAGGCCTGGACCTCAGAGGATGCTAAGGGCTTCATCAAGGTGACTTCGACCCCACTGCGCGCATACTATAGCGTTCATCCAGACGAGGAGAGATAATTTTTACGAATAGCTTTGCTACGAATAAGCATTCGCTTACGAAAAGCGCTGCTACGAATAGGCAGAAGCCTACGAATAAAAAAATAATAATACTATAAATATATAATTATGGCAAAATTGACAAAATCGACTGCCGACAAGAAGCTCTGTGGCGTGTGTGGCGGTGTGGCTAAGTTCTTTGGCCTTGACGCAACCATCGTGCGCATTGCATGGGCTATCTGCGTATTCATTGGCGGCTTCGGTCTGCTCATGTATCTCCTTCTCGCAATTCTTCTTCCAAAAGAATAAATTGATATCTACCTGATATGGTAAAAGTAGGAATATTGGGAGCAGCTGGCTACACTGGTGGTGAGCTGCTCCGAATTTTAATCAACCACCCAGAGGTGGAGATTGTATTTGCCAACAGCGAAAGTAATGCTGGCAACCGTGTGTGCGATGTGCATGAGGGCCTTTTGGGCGACACTGAACTGTGTTTCACCGACCAGATGCCTTTCGATGCTGTGGATGTGGTGTTCTTCTGCTTCGGTCATGGTAAGAGCGAGGCTTTCCTGAAGGAGCACGAGATTCCGGCCAATGTCAAGATTATTGACCTGGCACAGGACTTCCGCATCAAGGGTGATCACGACTATGTGTATGGTTTGCCCGAGATTCACCGCAACGAAATTGAGCAGTGCCAGCACCTGGCCAACCCAGGTTGCTTTGCTACCTGTATTCAGCTCGGTTTGCTGCCATTGGCCAAGGCCGGCTTGCTGACCCAGGATATTTCGGTCAATGCCATTACTGGCAGCACAGGTGCCGGACAGAAGCCGGGTGCTACCACCCACTTCTCATGGCGCAACGACAACATGAGCGTGTATAAGCTCTTTACCCACCAGCACCTGCACGAGATTTGCCAGACACTGAATGAGCTTCGCCCAGAAGGTACACCACATGTCATTGATACCCTTGACGAGGGTTACGAGGCTGAGGGCATCACTGTGGATTTTATTCCATATCGTGGCGACTTTGCCCGTGGCATCTTCTGCACCGAGGTGGTGAAGTTGCCTAAGGCTGCCGACAAAGAGGCTATCGTGAAGCTCTATAAGGAGTTTTATGCCGATGCCGCTTTCACCCACTACTGCGACTGTGCTCTTGACATGAAGCAGGTGGTAGGCACCAACAAGGGACTTGTGCATGTTGATGTATTTGGCCGCAACATTGTCATCACTTCGATGATTGATAACCTCTTGAAGGGTGCTGTGGGCCAGGCAGTACAGAATATGAACCTGATGTTCGGCCTCAATGAAAAATGTGGCTTGAACCTCAAAGCTATTGCATTTTAAGATGAAACTTTTCGACGTATATCCACTTTTCGACGTGACTGTGGATCGTGGTCAGGGCGCTTATGTCTATGACGACAAGGGTCAGGAGTATCTTGACTTCTATGGCGGCCATGCTGTGATTTCGATTGGTCACTGTCATCCAAAATATCTGCAGGCCATGCAGGAGCAGGCTGCTAAGCTTTCGTTCTACAGCAACGCAGTGAAGAACCCACTGCAGGTGCAGCTGGCTGAGAAGTTAGGCAAGATGTGTGGTTATGACGACTACCAGCTCTTCCTTATCAACTCGGGCGCTGAGGCCAATGAGAACGCTCTCAAGCTGGCTTCGTTCTATACTGGCAAGAAGAAGATAATTGCCTTTGGTCATGCCTTCCATGGTCGTACTTCGGCCGCAGTTAATGTGACCCAGAACCCCAAGATACAGGCTCCTATCAATGCCACTTTCCCTGTCGATTTCTTCGAGCTGGGCGACATTGAGGGCATCAAGCAGAGCATTGCCGGTGGCGATGTGGCTGCTGTCATCATTGAGGGTATTTCGGGCGTAGGTGGCATTCATGTGCCAACCGTTGAGTTCATGCAGGAGCTCCGCAAGGTGACCGAGGAGAACAACGTGGTGCTTATTCTCGACGAGATTCAGTCGGGCTATGGCCGAAGCGGTAAGTTCTTTGCGCACCAGTGGTATGGCATCCAGCCAGACATCATCACCGTGGCCAAGGGCATTGCTAACGGCTATCCTTTTGCCGGCGTGCTTATCTCGCCTAAATTTGTGCCAGTATATGGCCAGTTGGGCACCACCTTTGGCGGCAATCATCTGGGTTGTGCTCTTGCATCGGCCGTGCTCGATGTAATGGCCGAAGAGAACCTTGTAGAGAATGCTCGTGAGATGGGCGAATATCTCATGGAGGGCCTCAAGAAAATGAATATTCCTGGCCTCAAGGAGTTGCGCGGCAAGGGCTTGATGATTGGCATTGAGTTCGAATATCCATACAAGGAGGTTCGCAACCGCTTGCTCTATGAGCAGCATGTCTTTACAGGCGCTGCAGGCACCAATGTGCTTCGTATCCTGCCACCACTCATCATCACTAAGAAAGAGTGTGACCTCTTCCTGGAGCGCTTTGAAGCAGCTCTGAAGGGCTAAACAATATATCTCTGACGACAGAGATTGATAATTAAGGAAAAAGTGAGGGCGACCCGTTTGGGCCGCCCTTTTTATGTGGTCTGCAATAAATAGACAGATTACTGAATGCCGAGCTCCTTCTTAACGAGTGGGAGCACGTCGATGCACTGTGAAGGTGAGAAGTAGAGAATGTTACCCTGGGTGGTGTCGAAGATGTAGGTGAAACCCTCCTTCTCGCCCACTGCCTGGATAGCCTTGTTGATCTTCTCGATGAGTGGAGTCATCTTGTTCTGATACTGAGTCTGGATGTCCTTACCAGCCATTTCGCGGAAGTTCTGGATGCGCTGCTCAAGCTGCTGAATCTCCTGTGCACGTGCCTCCTGAATGCCAGCCTCGAGGTTCTCGCGCTCTGCGATGAAGTCGGCAACCTTCTTCTGATATTCGTCACCCATCTTGGTGAGTTCGGTCTCATACTTAGCCTGGATAGCCTCAAGATCCTTCTCAACCTGAGTGCGCTCTGGCATAGCCTGCATGATGGCGCCTGAGTCAACATTACCAAACTTCTGTGCAAAAGCAGAAACGGCCATCATGGCGCATGCTGCAAGAACGAAAATTCTTTTCATTGTTTAAAAATGTATTAAGTATTAATATTAATTTCGATAATAATTAGTAGCCCAACTTCTTCAAGACCTCTTTTGAGATATCGATGCGTGGAGAGGCAAAGATGATGCTTTCGGCCGAAGAGCGATCGATAACCATGAAATAACCGTTACGCTCAGAAATCTCTTTGACGGCATTGTAGATATCGTCCTGAATATGGCCTACGAGGCTGTTGCGCTTCTGATAGAGCTCACCCTCTGGACCAAAGTAGCGAAGACGCAAATCCTGCACTGCCTTCTCTTTGGCAACGATAGCATTTTCGCGAGCGGACTTCTGGTCGTTGGTGAGGAACACCATATCGGCCTGATACTGCTTGTACATGGTCTCGGCCTCTGAAGCCAGTGCTTCGACCTCACTCTGCCAACGCTGAGAGATCTGTTCGAGCTGCTCGTTAGCCATCTCATACTGTGGAATCTTCTTATAGATGTAATCCATATCGATGAGGGCATACTTCTGCGCCCATGCGCTCATTGTACCAATAATTGCCAAAAGGCAAACCAAAAGAGTCTTTTTCATAGCGGAATAATTTATTGTTACTATTTTTGTTTGCTTAACATTTAGACCCCGCCCGGAGGCGAGGGTTTAAATGTTAGAATTCCTGACCGATGACGAAGTGGAAGTTCGAGCCACTGTTGCTCTTGCTGCCGAAGGTCTTGTCAAAGCCATAACCCCAGTCGATACCGAGCATACCAATCATTGGGAGGAAGATGCGGACGCCAGCACCAGCCGAACGCTTGAGAGCGAATGGATTGAAGTACTTGAAGTCGGTCCATGCATTACCAGCCTCGGCAAAGAGATGAGCGTAGATGGTTGAACTTGATTCGAGCATGAATGGGTAACGCAACTCGGCTACGAAGCGAGCATAGCAGGTAGCCACATCGTTGTAGCCCGAAGTCAAAGCACCATTTTCATAACCACGGAGTGGAATGTACTCAGTAATATATGAAGATGAGTAATAGCTGTTGCCGTCACCACCCATGTAGTAGCTATCGAATGGAGATACCTTGTTCTTGTTGTAGTGACCGAGGAAGCCCATATCAGAGCGGGTGTGGAACACGAGTGTGCGTGTGCCACTGGTGAGTGGGGTGAAGGTCTTGGTCGAGAACTTGATCTTATAGAACTCAAGCCACTTCATCTTTTCCTCAGAATACTTGCCGCCAGTCTCAAGTTTCTCCTTGCTCATGAAGAGTGAATAAGGAGGAGTCATCTCGACATCGAGCGTGAAGCTTGAACCGCTACGAGTGTAGTATGGGTTGTCGATAGAGCTACGAGAGAGGACGCCTTCGAGCGAGAAACTGTTCGATGTACCATTGGTTACAGGGAAGTACTGCCAGTCTTTCAAGATGTAAACATGGTAGTTGAGCATGGTCTGCAGGGTGAAGTAGTCGTCAGGCCAGTTGAGACGCTTACCGAAACCAAGAGAGGCACCAATCATCTGGATGCTCTTGTCTGGGTCAATAGCATACTCGTATGAGTTGCTGTTGCCGTAGCCATAACCGTAACCACCATAACCATAGCCGCCGTAGCCATAACCGTTGCCATAGCCGTAACCGTTATAGTAACTATTGTACATAGAGTTGCTATAGTAGCGGCTGTTGATATCACTCTGACGCGAATAGAAGACGCTCAAGCTCAAAGAATTTGGACGCTTGCCACCGAACCAAGGGTTGATATACTGAATAGAGTATGACTGATAGTACTTAGCATTGGTCTGAGCCGAAAGCTGGAAGGTCTCGCCATCGCCCTGAGGATAAATGCCGTGATAGCGCTCAGGATGCAGAATATCCTTCATCGAGATATTGGTGAGCTTGAGCGAAACACGCATAATCAAACCAGTAGAACCCCAACCGAGTGAGAACTCCACCTGGTCGTTGGCCTTTGACTCGAGGTCGTAGATAATATCGACGGTACCATTCTCGCCATTAGGCACTGGACGTGGGTTCATCTTTTCTGGGTCGAAGTGACCGGTCTGAGCCAACTCACGAGCCGAACGGATGAGGTCGGTCTTCGAGAAGAGTTCGCCAGGACGGGTGCGGAGCTCACGACGAACAACGTGTTCATACAAACGGTCATTGCCGTTGATGACAACGCGGTTGATGTGAGCCTGTGGGCCCTCAGTGACACGCAACTCAAGATCAACAGAATCGTTCTCGATGTTCATCTCGATAGGATCCATGCGGAAGAAGAGGTAACCCTGGTCCATGTAAAGGGTACCGATACCATCCTCGTCAGTGTTGATGCGGTCGTTGAGTTTCTTCTGGTTATAAACATCGCCAGGGTTCATCTGCAAGAAGGCCATGAGGCGCTCATTGCTCTCAACGCTGTTGCCCACAATGTTGATGTCGCGAATGAAATAGCGTGGACCCTCTTCAACCTTGAGCTTGATGTCAACATGCTTGTCATCATACTTGGTCACCTCGTCGCTCACGATGCGAGCGTCGCGGAAGCCCAGTTCGTGATATTTCTCGATGAGTGCCTTTTTATCGGCCTTATAGAGATCATCGGTGAACTTCTTTGCGCGGAACATATTATACCACTTGTGGCGCGCATTGGTCTTCTTCATAGCGCGGTTAGCGCCACGATAGGTCATGTAATCTTTCTTGACTGGGAACATCTTCGTGCCGATAGAGTCCCACTGTGCCAAGCCTTCAATGCGGAGTTCATGCACCTTCACCTTCTCGTGCTTATCGACGAAGATGGTCAGATCGACCATGTTCTCGCCAACTTCAGAGTCGGTTTGGTAAATCTCAACATCGGCATTCTTATAGCCTTTGTCATCATAATAGCGCTTGATGACTTTCTTGGCACGATCAATGATGTTTGGAGTTACCTGACTGCCTTTGGCCACGCCCATCTGCAGGTCGAGGTCTTCACGCTCACTCTTCTTCACACCGTCATATTCGATGTTGGCAATGCGTGGACGCTGGGTAAGAGCAATCTTAATCCAGCAGTCGTCGCCCTTCACTTTTTCGAGGGTGATGCGCACATCGCTGAAAAGACCCTGTCGCCAGAAGCGCTTGATGGCGGTGGTCACCTCGTTGCCAGGAACCGAAATCTTCTGTCCGACAGAGAGGCCTGAATAACCAATCAGCACATAGTCTTCGTAGTTGTCAGCACCAGTCACCTCAATGCCTCGGATGGTGTATTTGCGAGACACCTGGCTGGTGTGATTGACGGTAGGGTTGAAAATGGTGTCGTTGACCGTCTGAGCCAGCGAGAGAGAAGCAGTCATGATCGCAAGGATCAATAGACAAAGTTTCTTCATTATTTATTTTTATTTATTTTCTTCTTGGATTTGAGCGGAAGTTTTTCCGAAACGGCGCTCGCGCTGCTGGTAATCTACGATAGCTTCGTAGAGATTTTCGGCGCTGAAATCGGGCCAATAAGTGTCGCAGAAATAGAGTTCTGAGTAGGCAATCTGCCAAAGCAGATAGTTTGAGATGCGCTCCTCACCGCCGGTGCGGATGAGTAACTCTGGATCGGGGATGTCGCGCGTAGTGAGATGACTGCTCACATAGTTCTCGTCGATATCCTCTGGCTTAAGAGTGCCTGCAGCAGCGGCCTGTGCGGCCTCCTGCACCATACGGGTAATCTCCCAGCGGCTTGAGTAGCTGAGAGCCAGGTTGAGGGAAATCTTTTCGCCCTTGGCAGTATCGTTCATGCACTGAGTGAGACGATTGCGAGCCTCTTCAGGCAAGCGGTCGAAGTCGCCAATGACACGAAGACGAACACCATTTTTGATCATGCCCTCGGTCTCGTGCTGTATGGCAAAACTGATGAGGTTCATCAAAGTGTCGATCTCCTGCTTAGGACGATTCCAGTTCTCGGTCGAGAAAGTGTAAACGGTGAGGTGCTTGATGCCAATCTGGCTGGCAGCCTCAAGGGTTGTGTGCAGGGAATCTACACCCGCTTTGTGTCCGACACTGCGGTCATAACCTTGCGCTTTGGCCCAGCGTCCGTTGCCATCCATGATGATGGCTACATGCTGAGGCACGCGGCTTTTATCTATCTGATCAATTGTTGCCATATGCTGATTTTACATTTTTTTCAAATTAAAATGAGTATCAAAAAGTCTCTTGGTTGCGACATCCAATGCATCGCTCTTTGAAGTCGAAGGTAACGCTCAACACAACGCTGGCCATCCAGTCGGTGTTCATCGGAACCCGGGTGCCTGTGTGATGCGGATCTTTGATGCCATCAATGCCATCGCTCAATGCTTTGGTGAAAAGCGATGTGAGCTGCACATTGGTGCGAGGTGTGAGTTTCCACTTGACACCAGCGCCCAAAGGCAATGTGACGGCAAACGTGTTGTCATCGAGCCCCGAAGTGCCGCCCAGACCGATGCCGGCTGTGAGGAATGGAGTGAAATGACGCTTCTCACGATAGTCATTGACCCAACCATAGTTCCAGAACGAGATTTCCGGACGAACAGCCATCTGCCAGAATCGGGCTTCGTTCACCCCTTGAGTTGCAAGGTCAAGAGCAAACGACCAGCGCAAATTAGCGTTGTAGCGACACAGCACATCGGCTGCAAGGGCTTGGTCTGAGAAGGCCTTGCCTCGGTTGTTGTCGCCATAATACCAACTGGTTCCTACGCCTGCGCCCACCTCAAAGAGGTATTCTTTCTCTTGTGCCATGAGTGGTGCTGACAGCACAAGAAGACATGCCAATGTGGTGAGATGACGCAACATATTTTTTACTTGATGGGCGAGAAGTTAAGCAGACGATACTGTCCGCCATAAATACTGCTCTGCTGTCGGCCATCCTCATCAATGCCTCCGAAGAAGTAGATGTTGAAGTCCTTAGGCGAGTAGAATGCAGAACCGCATGCAATAGGAGCGATATTCTGGGTATCGGCCATCTCGCTGTATTCGCGAGAGAGCTTCTTCCAGGTTACACCACTATTCTCTGAGAACCAGAGTTCGCGGCTCACCTTGCCATTGGCCATAAGACCTGGATGCAAAATCCAGAGCAAGCCTGGCTTGTCGGCTTTGCGGGTATAGGTCACAATGCTGGCCTTCTGCATAGCTGGCAGGTTCTGCTGTGGGAACTCAACCCAACTAACGCCATCGCACGACCAAGTACTATTGACAAGGTTGCCCTGCTGATCAACACCACCCACCACATAGAGGCGCGAGGTGATATTGCCGTTCTTAGGCTGAGCATTCACGCTGATAGGCAAAGTATAGCCATCGATAGGGAAGCCTTCGGGCAACTGAGTAGAACCATTGCCGCCAATTGGAGCCAAGGTCCAGGTGTCACCATCGAAAGTATAGGCAAAATGGTACTGCTCCTCGTGCTTTACGATGGCAGCCATATACTCATCGCTGTATCGCTTGCCATCGAGTTCCACACCCGGCTGAACGCCCAGCAAGTTATGGAAGTGGAAGGCGGTAGAGACAGAGTTCCAGTTCTGGCCCTCTTGGCTCATCAGGAGCTCACCCTCTTTGCTGACAGCATAAAGTGACTTGTTGTAGGTAATGATGCTACCCAGCTTCACGTTGCCGTTTACCGATACAGGATCACTCCACTGGCGGATGTCGCCATCGAGCAAGCCCATACGCACCTGCTGGCTGCCACCCTCCTGCTCAGCAAACCAGTAAAGATTATTGTCGATGGCGCTGACACGCTGATCGACCACACTTGAGGCATCGAACTGCTCGTGGGTGTAGTATTTCCACACTACAGTATCTCCATACAACTGATGCACGTTGACCTTGACAAAATAGCTCTTGTTGGT
>JAUNCV010000036.1:0-8291 GCA_030526445.1 Bacteroidales bacterium
AGCAAAAACAAAATATTAACAAAACAACTTACTAACGAATTAACAAAACAAACAACAAAATAACACACACTCATTATGAACGAACTTACACTTCCTGTAATCCTTGTGATACTCGTTGTGGTACTCGCAAGTGCAATTTTGAAACGCTATCGCCGTTGTCCATCAGACAAGATTCTGGTAGTTTATGGCTCAACCGGGAAAGGCTCGGCCAAGTGCGTGCACGGCGGCGGTGTCTTTGTGTGGCCAGTGATTCAGGACTATGCTTACCTGAACCTCACTCCTATCTCGATCGAAGCTAACCTGACCAACGCGTTGAGCCGCCAGAACATCCGCGTGGATGTGCCTTGCCGATTTACCGTAGGTATTTCGACCGAAGCCGACTCAATGAACAATGCTGCTGAACGACTTCTGGGTCTTTCGGCCAACGATATTCAGGAAATGGCGCGCGATATTCTGTTTGGCCAGCTGCGTCTCGTCATCGCCTCAATGAGCATTGAGGAGTTGAACCAGGACCGCGATGCCTTTCAGGAAAACATCAAGAAGAATGTAGAGATTGAGCTCAAGAAGATTGGCTTGAAGCTCATCAACGTAAATATCACCGATATCAAGGACGAGAGCGGCTATATTGAGGCGCTCGGTCAAGAGGCTGCTGCAACCGCTATCAACGCTGCTAAGGTGAAGGTGGCTGAGCAGGAGATGAAGGGTGAAACGGGTAAGGCCGATTTCCAGAAGGAGACCCGCATTCGCACCTCGGCTGCCAATGCTGCGGCTGTGGCAGGTGAAAACCAGGCAAAGATTGAGATTGCCAACTCAGAGGCTCACCGCCGCGAAATGGAGGCTGAGGCTCAGCGCAAGGCTGTGGCTGCTGAGAAGGTGGCCGAGGCAAAGGCACTGGAGGAGGCCTATTCGGCCCAGAAGGAGGCTGAGTTGGCGCGTGCTGAGCGTGAGCGTTCGACCCAGCAGGCTAACATCATCGTGCCTCAGGAGATTGAGAAACAGCGCAAGATCATCGAGGCTCAGGCCGAAGCTGAACAGAAGCGTGTGAATGCGCAGGGTGAAGCTGATGCTATCTTTGCCAAGATGGAGGCACAAGCTAAGGGCTTGAACGAGATCCTTGTGAAGCAGGCTCAGGGTTATGATAAGATGATTCAGGCTGCTGGCGGTGACGCTACCAAGGCTTACACACTGCTCTTGCTCGAGAAGCTGCCAGAACTTGTGAAGACTCAGGTAGAGGCTATCAAGGGCATCAACATAGACAAGGTAACTGTGTGGGACAATGGCGCAGGTGGTGCCGATGGCAAGAGCTCGACAGCAGGTTTCATCAGCAACCTCTACAAGAGCGTGCCACCACTGCAGGAGCTCTTCGACCAAGCAGGTATGAAGCTGCCCGAATATCTGGGCGCGAACAAGGAGAACGATGCGCCTCAGGCATCGGAGAATGAGACAAAGGAATAATCAGAAACAGGGAATTTAAGGAATTAAAGAACAAAGTTTTCTGGAATAAAGAACAGGGAATTTATAGGAATTTAAGGAAAATCTTCCCACGAAAAAATATAATAATAATCATTAATATATAAATCAGAAATTGAAAAATATCCGTAATTTCTGCATCATCGCACACATTGACCACGGCAAGAGTACTTTGGCAGACCGCCTTTTGGAATGCACCAAAACCGTGGCTCAGCGCGACATGCAGGCACAGATACTTGACAACATGGATCTGGAGCGTGAGCGAGGCATCACTATCAAGAGCCACGCTATCCAGATGGACTACCACTACACCCCACGCGAGCTCACCGAAGATGAGCAGATTATGCACGTGGGCGAACAGCAGGAGGAGGGCGACTATGTGCTCAACCTCATCGATACTCCGGGCCACGTTGACTTCTCGTATGAGGTGAGCCGCTCGATTGCTGCCTGTGAAGGCGCACTGCTCATTGTGGATGGTACGCAGGGCATTCAGGCCCAGACAATCTCGAACCTCTATATGGCCATTGACCATAACCTCGAGATTATTCCTATCATCAATAAATGCGACCTCGACTCGGCTATGCCCGAAATGGTAGAGGACGAAATCATTGAGCTGCTGGGTTGCAAGCGTAGCGAGATAATGCGCGCATCGGGCAAAACCGGTTTGGGTGTGCCTGAGATTCTTGAGGCCATTGTGGAGCGTATCCCTGCACCCCAGGGCGACCCTGACGCGCCACTGCAGGCACTGATTTTCGACTCTGTGTTTAACTCATACAAGGGCGTAATTGGCTACTACAAGGTAGTGAATGGTTCGATCAAGAAGGGCGACAAGGTAAAGTTTGTCAACACTGGCTCAGAATATGACGCCGATGAGGTGGGCATTCTGCGCATGGACATGGAGCAGCGTCCTGAGGTGAAGTGCGGCGATGTAGGTTATATCTGTTCGGGTATCAAGACTTCGACCGAAGTGAAAGTGGGCGATACAATTACCCACCAGGCACGTCCTTGTGACAAGGCGATTGCTGGTTTCTCGGAGGTGAAGCCTATGGTGTTTGCGGGTGTTTATCCTATCGACCCAGAGGATTATGAAGACCTGCGCGCTTCGCTCGAGAAGTTGCAGCTCAACGATGCTTCGCTGTCGTTCTTCCCAGAGTCTTCGCTGGCGCTGGGCTTTGGTTTCCGCTGTGGCTTCCTTGGCCTGCTTCACATGGAGATTGTGCAGGAGCGATTGGGCCGCGAGTTCAACATGGATGTTATCACCACCGTGCCAAACGTATCGTATAAGGTATTTGACAAGCATGGTGTGGAGAGCGAGATTCACAACCCATCGGGCATGCCTGATATTATGTGCATTGAGCACATTGAGGAGCCATATATCCGCGCAACCATCATTACGCAGACCGAGTTCATTGGAGGCATCATGAAGCTGTGTCTTGACAAGCGCGGCATCCTAGTGGAGCAGAAGTACATTTCGGGCAACCGTGTAGAGATTTACTTCGACCTGCCACTGGGTGAGATTGTGATTGACTTCTACGACAAGCTCAAGAGTATCTCGAAGGGCTATGCTTCGTTCGACTATTATATTCATGACTTCCGCCCATCGAAGCTCATTAAGCTCGATATCTTGCTCAATGGCGAGCAGGTGGATGCCCTTTCGACCCTCACCCATGTGGACAATGCAGAGCGCTTTGGCCGCCGCATGTGCGAGAAGCTGAAGGAGCTCATCCCACGCCAGCAGTTTGATGTGGCCGTACAGGCTGCCATCGGTGCCAAGATCATTGCACGCGAAACCATCAAGCAGGTGCGCAAGGATGTGACCGCTAAGTGTTATGGTGGTGACGTGAGCCGTAAGCGCAAACTGCTCGAGGCACAGAAGCGCGGTAAGAAGCGTATGAAGCAGATTGGTAAGGTTGAGGTGCCTCAAACCGCATTCTTGGCAGTATTGAAACTTGATTAAATAAATAATAAAAGAAAAATGATTCCATCGTTCATGCTCATCCCCTTTGTGGTGATGTTGCTGTGCATTGCTATCCTGCCACTCACAAAACTGGAGCACTGGTGGGAGCACAACCTGCACAAACTGATTGTATCGCTCATTCTGGGCGTACCTGTTGCCATCTGGCTTGTTGCTAATGGCTTCACTCACGAGCTCGAGCACCAAATGGTTTACGACTATGTGCCATTCATTCTTTTGCTCATGGCTCTCTTTGTCACCACCGGTGGCATCCGCATCAAGGGTGACCTTCGCGCCACACCAGCTATCAACACCGCTATCATGGGTGTGGGTTGGCTCCTGGCTTCGTTCATGGGTACCACTGGCGCTGCTATGCTGCTCATTCGTCTGCTGATTCAGACCATCTCTGAGCGCAAGTACAAGGTGCACACCATTATGTTCTTTATTGCCATCGTGGCAAACTGCGGCGGTTTGCTCACCCCACTGGGTGACCCACCATTGTTCCTTCTCTTCCAGAAGGGCGCTGAGTTCTCTTGGTTCTTCAACCTCACTCCAGAGTGGTTTGTGACTGGCGTTTTGCTTCTTGGCACCTACTTCGCCATGGATACTTATTACTATAAGCGCGAGCCTAAAGAGTGCATCGAGGCAGATGACAACAATACCACATCTATTTCATTTGGTGGTTTGATCAACATCTTCTGGTTGCTCTGCGTCATTGCTTCGACCATGTTTATCAATGGCAAGTATATCCCTGCTATGGCCGATCATCACGCTCCTTTCTACGTGAAGTTGCTGCGCGAGTGGGTATTTATTGCTATTATCCTGCTCAGCATGTTCACCACCAAGAAGCAGACTCGTATTGAGAATGGCTTCTCTTGGACCCCAATCCTTGAGGTGGCTTGCGTGTTTGTGGGTATCTTTGCTACCATGACTCCTGCCCTCATGTATCTGGGCGAGATGAAGGAGCAGATTCAGCAGGTGCTCTCTGAGCCTTGGCAGTATCTCTACTGCACTGGTGTGCTCTCGGCCTTCCTTGACAATGCGCCAACTGCTATGGTGTTCAACTCAATGGCACCAGAGAATGCAGCGGTGCCTGGCCTTGCAGCCGATCACTTCCTTGCAGCCATCTCTGTAGGTGCAGTGTTCTTCGGTGCTCTCACCTATATTGGCAACGGCCCTAACTTCATGGTCAAGAGTATTGCCGAGCAGAGTGGCATCAAGATGCCTTCGTTCTTCGGCTACATGTTCAAGTATTCTTTGATCATCTTCCTCCCTATCTACGTTATCGTTCAGCTCATCTTCCTTTCATAAGAGGAGCATTGACATAAACACAAAGGCAGCGTCTCAGATTTGAAACGCTGCCTTTATTTTATTTTCGATCACGAGGATTCTCTTTCTTGCTGCTCTTTGAGCACTGACGCTTAGAGTCGCGTTTGCAGGAATCGTCGTCATCATCATTTCTTGGACCCATGTAATAAGGATCCTCTTCGTTCATTTCGCGATAAAGGAGTTCATCATCGTCCATAGTTTTTTCTATTTAGTGTTAGTGTTGTGACAATCAATATTCGCTTGGCGAGACACCAAAGTGGCGCTTGAAGCTGCTTGAGAAATGTGACAGTGTGCTGAAGCCCGTGAGGATAGAAATCTCCGAGAGATTATATTTTCCCTCGCGAATGAGTTCGGCTGCACGATTGAGTTTGTAGGTCTTGAAGAACGAACTTGGATTCTCGCCTGTCAAGCCCTTGATTTTGTAGTAGAGCTTAGAGCGAGAAATATGCAAAAGCTCGGTCATGCGATTGATATCCATATCAGGATTATCAAGTTCCTCCTCCATGAGACGATAGAGTTCGGTCATGAAAATCTTGTCCTGTGCCGAGAGCGCATCTGCATCAAGACTGCTGGTCTGTGTGCTCTCCTGAAGAGCCTTGCGAGTCTGATCGCGCGTGCCGAGAAGGCGCTTGATGAGTGCTTGCAAGTATTGCGGGTCGAACGGCTTGGTGACATAAGCTATAGCACCTGCCTCAAGACCTTCGACCTGATCTTGCACTGTATTTTTGGCCGTAACAAGAATGACTGGCAAGTGGCACAACTGATCATCGGCCTTGATTTGCTGACACAGCTGAATGCCCGATGTGCCTGGCATCATGACATCGGAAATAACGAGATCGACCTCCTCGTCGGGTTGGCGTAAGGTTTCGAGCGCAGTAGTGGCATCGAAGCGACAGCTGACACGATAGTCTTTGCCCAAAAGCAACTTGAGGTAATGAATCACCTCGACATCGTCATCGACCACCACAAGACGTGGTTTCTGCTTATCAATTTCACTTTCGGCTTCAGACAAGAGCTCTATCTCTTCGTTCTGAATAGGGAAAAGCGAAGTCTGCGTCTGGCTACCATCAGAAATTTCATCGGGCGAATAGGCACTCTGCGACACTGGAATAACACAGCAGAAGCCAGCGCCTTGTCCATCTGGATTGTCAATGACACGAATATAACCATGATGCAAGCCAACCAAGCGATGGGTGAAGTAGAGGCCAATGCCTGTGCCCCAATTTGACTTTCCTGCTTGAGTGGTGTGACGCAATTGATAGTAGCGCTGGAAAATCTTCTCGCGCTTATCAGCAGGAATACCAGGACCATTGTCGGCTACCACAATCTTGGCGTATTGCACATCGGGCAAGAAGGTTACATCAGGGAAAAGATCGTGAAGCATGCTGCCCGAAACCACATCGAAACTGAGATCGACGCGGCCGCCAGCAGGCGTATATTTCATAGCATTGCCCAAAAGATTGTTGAGAATCTTCTCGAGTTTGTCAAGATCGGTCCACGCCACAAATACATCTTCAAGGCCATGGGTGCGGAAGGTGATATTCTTATCACGCGCATTGACCGAGAAGAACTCTGCTACTTGCTTGAGCAAGCCCACCATATCCTGACGACGCACCTCAAGGCAAAGACTATCTTCGTCGAGCTTGTGGAAATCCATCATCTGGTTAACAAGCTGCAGCATGCGGGTCACGCTGCGATTGACCACTTTGAGCAGTTTATGCTGTTCGCCCCCGATGGTAGGATCCTGACAAAGTTGACCAATAGGGCCCGAGATAACGGTGAGCGGTGTGCGGAACTCGTGGCTCACATTGGCAAAGAAGTTCATGTTCATCTGGTTGATGCGATGCTCTTGCTCCTTCTCACGCTGACTCTGCAAGCGATTCTTTTTCTCCTGACGAATGCGACGATAGAGACGTACTATATAAATAATGACACACAACGAGGCAACTGCATACAGAAGACGCGCCCACCAAGTACCCCACAACGAAGGCGAAACAATGACAGGAATGCTGGTTTCGGAAATAACATAGTCACGATCCTTGTTGGTGATGCGCACATGGAATGTATAGTTTCCGGGTTTGAGGTTAGCGTAGAATGCCTCTCGGCTACTACCTGATTCGGCCCAATTTTTGTGCTGACCTTCGAGCCTATATTGATAATTGAAGCGCTCCTCCTCACTAAAATCGAAAGCCGAAAAAGAGATGCTGAAACTATTCTGATTGTGCTGCAGACGCACTGCATCGCACAAATCGAGACGCTTGCTGATGGGCTGATTCTCGCCTGGGCGAATCAGGCGATTGTGCACTTTCAGATCAATGAGGCGAATGGTTCCAGTCTGCACTTCTGGAATTTCGAGCGGATCGAAAGCAGTAATGCCATGAGGGCCGCCGAAAAGAAGAGTTCCATCGGGCAGCTGGCACGAAGAACGATCGAAATACTCATTACCACCGGTGCCATCAGCGCTATAATAATTGGTGAAAGTCTGAGCCTTGACATTGTATTTGCTCAAGCCATATTTGGTGCTGACCCAGAGATTTCCCTCTTTATCGATCTCAATGCTGGCAATATCCTCGCAAGGCACACCCTTGATATTTTCGAGTGAACCTGTGGCTGGATCATAACACATCAAGCCATTGCTCACAGTGCCTATCCAAAGACGTCCATCGCGGCCTTCACGAAGAGCACTCGGCAGAAAGACGTTTCGGGCAATGCACTGACTGAGAACAGAATCGGGAATGACAGGAGGCGTCTGCTCCTGGGTCTCGGGATTGATATAACGAAGTCCGCAACCGCGTTCGAGCGTAGCAAAACGACCATCAGAAAGACGCTCCATACAAGCAAGATAACTGAAGGTATTGCTAAAAAGATGATGCTCAACAAAATGTGTTTCGCCCTTGCGCTTCGAGAAATAAGAATTGCCATAACAGCCCACCCAAAGCGTGCCCTCTTTATCTTCGTTCAACTCAATGATCATGGGCAAATCATAGTAGCGAACCACCTCAAGACCATCGCCCTTGCGACGCATGTGGGCCAAACCACGGGGCGTGGTAGAAATCCACAAATCATTATCACTATCGACAAAAATATAGTAACTGCGATTGTTGAAATACTGGGATTGAGCGGAGACGGACTTGGGCATCAGATTCTTCGCATCGAAATAGCGAAGTTGCTGCGTGGTGAGATCGTAGTTATAAATACCCGGAGTCTGCGTTGAAATCCAGAGGCTTCGGCCATCAGTATCCATCGAAGCCACAGTATGTCCCTGCATGGCATTGACCAAGGGAGACTGACGAGTGAAACGATCGCTCTGCTGAGGCACCATCTCATAACCCTGCCACATGGTGCAAAGCCAAAGATTGCCACGAGAGTCACAAAAAGCATCGGTGATATTTTTCTTTGACGCCTCGAACGGGAATTCATCGTCTTCTTGATGCAACAAAATTTCGCGTACAGGATCATAGAGAAAAAGACCCTGCGTTGACGACATCAGAAGGCGGCCATCGGAGATGAGCGAAACACTATAAAAAACTGTATTATT
>JAUNCV010000036.1:8305-14075 GCA_030526445.1 Bacteroidales bacterium
ATGTGTGGCTATGGATAGCTTCGGGCAGAGAATCCCACTGCTGAGCAATGACATCATAGATGCGCAAGCCTGAAATCGTGGATAACCAAAGTTTTCGACCAATGAGCTCGGATGCCTGCGGATTAACACCTTCTCCCAAAGAGAACTTGCATCGAAGCTTAAAGTTGACAGTGTTGTAACATGAGACATGGCGATCATCGACAACCCAAAGATTGTCTTCTTCATCAACATAGAAATCTTGCAAGAAAGAGTCAATGAAAGAGACTTCGGAGATGACAGATTCAAAACAATTACGCTCTGGATTGTATTTGAGAATTTCGGTATTCTGCTTGACATAAAGATCTCCTCGGCTGGTCTCAACCATCTGCAAGCTGTTGATATCAGAGCCTTCGGCCAAGATATACTCAAAGTCATCGCGGTCAGTATATCGAGCAACACCATTCTTGGAAGTAACCCAGACACGCCCCTTCGAGTCACAAAAAACAGCATTGATACGATTATCGGGAATAGAGTTGGGCTGATCGTTGCAAAAATACTGGTGCATCTCATCGCCATCGTAACGATTGAGACCACGCTGAGTACCTATCCAGATAAAGCCATCGGCATCTTCGGCTATGCTTGAAATGCGCTGATTGGAAAGGCCATTGTCAATATGAACATCAGAACCGACAGGAAGTTCTCCTTGCTCGGGCTCGAGCGAGGAACAGGCAGTAAACAACCAAGCAGACAGAACTGTGAGAAGTGCAAGATGAGAAGTTCTCATGGAAAATACACGATGTTAGAATACATAATTATGGGCACAAAATTAGCCGTTTTTTGTCAATTTACAAAACATATAGCCTATTTTTGACAATTTAGACAAATTTTTACACAAATAGACAATTTTTTCTACACCAACAGATAAACTGTTAATCAAAGATTTGCCGTACCTTTGCAGCGCCAAAACAAGAAATGGCAAACAAACACCGACTAACATAAAACCTGAACCAAAATGAATAAGAAAACTGCGAAAAAAGCAGGTGCCTTGGCGCTTGCTTCTTTAGCTGGACTGCAGATGGCTGCGGCTCAGCCCAAACTGAATGCCAATAATATTGACGAAGTTATCAAGGCAATGACCCTTGAAGAGAAGGTTGATATGCTCATTGGCTGCGGTATGGCGATGGGCGAAGAGGTGAAGTTTCCCGGCACCGCAGGTCGCACTCGCGACAACGCTCGACTTGGCATCATCTCAGCCTACTTGGCTGATGGTCCGCACCGCCTCCACATGAACAAGACACGCGAATGGGACAGCAAAACCTATATCACCACCGAGTTCCTCTCTTCGACCAATGTAGCTGCGCTCTTCGACCAGGAAGCTGCCTACAAGATTGGACAGGCCATTGGTGCTGAGGTGCGCGACTTCGGCCTAGATGTGCTCTTAGCTCCCGGCGTAAACCTGATGCGCTCTGCTCTGTGCGGACGTAATAACGAATACTACTCAGAAGACCCTGTACTGGCAGGCAAGATGGCCGCAGGTTATATCAACGGCATCCAGAGCCAAGGCACTGGTACCTGTCTGAAACATTTCGCCATCAACAACCAGGAGACTAACCGCAACAACAACGACTCGCGCCTCTCACAGCGAGCTCTGCGTGAACTCTACCTCAAAAACTTCGAGATTGCGGTAAAGGAATCTAATCCTTGGTCCATCATGACCGCATACAACCGTGCTCAGGGCAAATATACTTGCGAGGACCGCGATCTCACTGAAACCATCCTGCGCGAAGAATGGGGTTGGAACGGCCTTGTAATGAGCGACTGGAATGCCGGCAAGGACGCCGTAGCCAGCATCAAGGCAGGCAACGACATGCTGCAGCCAGGCCAGCCACGCCAGCGCGAAGCTATTCTCAAGGCTGCCCAAGAGGGCGAACTCGACATGAATCTCATCGACCTGAGCGTTAAGCGCACTCTCGAATTTGTGCTTAAGTGCCACACCCCTAACGGATATCAGTATCCAAACGAGACAGACTTGAAAGGTCACGCACAATTGGTGCGCGAACTGGGTGCCGAAAGTATGGTACTGCTCCAGAATAATGGCAACGCCCTCCCATTGGGTTCAATCACCTCTGTAGCGCTCTACGGTTGCACCAGCTATGATATGGTTCCTGCGGCCATGGGCTTTGGCGGCACAAATGTAGGCCCATACATTGTTAATATGGTAGAGGCTGTGCGCAAAGCAGGCATGAAGGCCGATATGACATTGGCCAAGACCTACAAGCAGCATATTGCCGAGCAGGACAAGGCCAACTATCCTCAGGGCAAGCCTGCCTTCAGCATCACCGCTCCACTGCGTGCTGCAGAATGGGTGCCTACAGCAGAGGTTTTGGCCGAAAACGTAAAGAACAACGACGTTGCCATCATCACTTTGGGCCGTACCAGCGGTGAGGGCGCCGACCGCAAGCGCGAGCATTTCTTCCTCACCGAGCAGGAGAAGGAACTTTTCAAGGTAGTAGCCGATGCATACCACAAGGCAGGCAAGAAGGTTGTGGCCGTGCTCAATGTGTGTGGCCCAATTGAGACCTCGACCATCAGCGAATGTGCCGATGCAATTCTCTGCGCTTTCGAGCCAGGTCAGGAATGTGGCAACAGCGTGATGGATGTATTGACCGGTAAGGTTAACCCAAGTGGCCGACTGCCAATGACCTGGCAAGTTGCTTATGGCGATGCTCCTGCCGATCAGAACTTCCCTGCCGACTATGTATTTGATATGAGCGCCTTCTTCAAGGCATTCAGCGGAGGCAGCGAGAAAGATGCAGCAGAGCGCGCACAGCGCCAGGCAGCTCCAGAACTGGTACGCAATGTTGACTATACAGAATATCAAGAGGACATCTACGTAGGTTATCGCTACTTCGATACTTTTGGCAAGCCAGTAGCCTTCCCATTCGGTCATGGTCTGAGCTACACCACATTCGACTATGAGATTGTTTCTTCGACCATTGATGGAGACAACTTCACCATGACTGTCAAGGTGACCAACACCGGCAAGGTAGCTGGACGCGAAGTGGTACAGGCTTATGTCAAGGCTCCAAAAGGCAAGCTTGACAAACCGTCGAAGGAACTCAAGGCTTTTGCCAAGACACGCAAACTGCAGCCAGGTGAGAGCCAAGAAGTGACCCTCAGCTGGAAGACAATGGATATGGCTTCGTTCGACGAGAAAGCGTCAGCTTGGCGTCTTGAAGCAGGCAAATATGAATTCATGGCAGCAACTTCTTCGGCCCATGTAAAGTGCAACACTACACAGAAGATTGCAAAAGTACGCATGGAGAAGGTGAACAATGCCATGAAACCTCAGCAGAAAATCAAACTTCATCCAATGGTGAAATAGGTTAGTTAGTGTTATGTGTATGTGAAGACATTTTCGGGCAATGTTACAAGCCAAATGTTACATTGGCCCGAAAATGCTCTTTTTCTCTTCATGTAACACGCACTATTGAACGATTTTCAAAACATTTACACAATTCTGCAAACGGAATAAAACATGCGTGTAACTTATTAAACAAGGAAACACGCTACCTTTGCACCGCAAAAAGTAACATTCAAAACATAACTCATTTTAACACGTACAACACATGAAAACATTTTCTTTAAGAAAAGGGCAAGCTTTCCGCTGCCTCCTTTCCATGTTGTGCCTGATGCTGTTGCTCCCTGCTGTAGCATGGGCTCAGATTAAGGCTACTGGTGTCATCACAGACAAAGCAACGGGTGAACCAATCATCGGTGCTACTATTATGGAAAAAGGCACCACCAACGGTACTGTAACAGACATGGACGGCAACTTCGCTGTTCAAGTAAAGAACGGTGCAACACTTGTCATCAGCTATGTTGGCTACACCAGCAAAGAGGTGAAAGCAGCCTCTGTAGTTAATGTAATCCTCGAAGAAGACCGTCGCACGCTTGAAGAGACCATCGTAGTAGGTTATGGCGTACAGAAGAAATCTTCGCTCACCGGCTCAGTGAGCCAAGTAAAGAGCGAGGATATGCAGGCGCGCACCATCACCAATGCAAACCAAGCTCTTCAGGGTAAAACTGCAGGTGTACAGGTTTTCAGTGCATCGGCTAAGCCTGGTGCAAGCCCATCGGTTCGCATCCGTGGTATCAGCTCAAACGGCGACTCATCTCCACTCTATGTTGTAGATGGCCGTATTGCAAGCGACATCGGCGGCATTGATCCTAATGATATCGAATCAATGGAGGTGCTCAAGGATGGTGCTTCGGCTGCAATCTATGGTGCAGCTGCAGGTAATGGCGTTATTTTGATCACCACTAAGAAAGGTAAAGGCAATGGTAAGATTTCTTACGAATTCCAGCTCACCTCACAGAGCTTGGCTAACGTGCCAAAGGTGATGAACTCTGAGCAGTATATCGAGTACTTCACTGAGCCTGGCTTCATCACACTCGAGAACTTCTATAAGAACTGGGATTTCAAGACCAACACCAACTGGGCAGATGTTGCATTCGAGAATTCTCTCATGATGCGTCACAATGCCACCTTCCAGGCTGGTTCGGACAAGGGTAGTCTTTATGTATCTCTCTCATACCTCAACAACAATGGTATGATGGCAGGTGACCAGGATATCTACGAGCGTATCACCGGTATGGTCAATGCAAGCTGGAAGCTCAAGCCTTGGTTGGAGATTGGAACTAATAACCAGGTTGAATACTACAAGAGCCGCAGTGTAGGTGAAGGCAGCGAGTATGGTTCGCCTCTCCTTTCTGTAATCCAGTTCGATCCTTTGACCCCTGTTGTTTACGAAGACGACCGCAACTTGCCAGAGCATGTGCTCGACCTCATGAACAACAAGTCGTATGGCGAAGTGCTCCGTGACAAGAAGGGTCGTGTATATGGTCTTTCTCCATTCATCACTTCGAATACTACCAACCCACTGGTACAGCGCGATGCCTCATTCAGCGAGAGCCGCGGCCACAACATCAATGGTACTACTTATTTGAACCTCACCCCTCTCAAGGGTCTCGTTATCACCTCTCGCCTCTCATATCGTCTGAGCGGTTCTGAGAGCTATGGTGTAAGCCATGACTACCAGGCAAGCCCTAATATGGGTACTCCAGTAGTTGGTCTCAGCGCAAGCACCTATCATCCTATTTACTATCAGTGGGAAAACTTCTTGAACTATAACACCAATATCAATAAGCACAATGTTGGTGTTATGCTCGGTACCTCACAGAGCACCAGCCGCAGCTATGGCGTAAGTGGTAGCAAGACTGGTACTGACGACAAGGGCGTAAAGCAGGATAACCCACTCTTCTGGTACTTTGCTTATGCAACTCAGAGCGCTTCGAAAGATGTATCTGGTGGTGAGCCTTCATATTCAAAAAAACTCGCTTACTTTGGCCGTTTGAACTGGGACTATCAGGGCAAATATATGGCACAGTTCTCACTCCGTGCTGATGCAGCTGACCTCTCTGTACTTCCAAAGTCACAGCGTTGGGGCTACTTCCCAGCTGCCTCTGTAGGTTGGACCGTCAGCCAGGAGAAATTTATGGAGAAGACCCGCGGTTGGTTGGATCAGTTGAAGGTTCGTGCATCTTGGGGCCAGAACGGTTCTACCGCTTCCCTCGGCAATTACATGTATGCTACCGTAATCGCTTCAACCGGTTCTTATCCTAACGGTAACAAATGGGATGTAGGTTATGCACCTTCGGCTACCGGCAATGACAAGCTCAAGTGGGAAACCTCAGAGCAGACCGACTTAGGTATCGATGTTCGCATGCT
>JAUNCV010000224.1 GCA_030526445.1 Bacteroidales bacterium
TGTGCAACCATGAATGATACTCGCATAATTGATATCAAGTCTTTCTGGGTCGAAGTCGAACTCTTGCTGTCCACAAAAGGTCATTGCTTCGTAGCTACCATTGAAGATGATCACTTTTCCCGTCTCTTCATCCTTCATCATGCCGTATGGAAGGGAACTATAAATTAAATGCCTTGTCTCACCTTCACGAGGTCTTTCTCTTTTCATAAAATGAATCAGCTGATTTTAATGATTTTCACTTCGTTCTGATGGTGTATTGTGCCATCCGAACCTTTATACTCACGACATGTCATCTGCCCCTGGAGGCGATGATACACCGATGGGTCAAGTTCCATGAGGCTGCGGGCGAAGTCGCCAACTGCCTCGGCATAGAATGTATCGATACCATCGGTCATTTCAAATCCGCGCGAAGCAAACACCTGCGGTGTGCCATTGCGGTCCGTGTACTGCCGCTCCTGGAGCGGGTACTGTTTCAAAATCTGTACTGTTTTTTCCATAATGATAATCAAACAGAAAAGTGCAGGTTTCTCGCAGATTGCATAAACATCGTATATGCTGAAAACCTAAAAGTAAATTCATTCATAGTTTCATCCTGTTTCATCTTTTTATTAGGATGACGCTTTTTATAGCGCTTTACAGAGGCCGTTTTTGCATAAGCCTTACAAGAATAAATTGGTCTTCCGTTTACCATAATTTAATCGTTTTTAAATTAATAATGTATAGTTAATTACTCACTAAATATGTAGCACAGGACCTATACTGCCACTACCAAACCAATATGTCAAAGATCGTGTGTCATCACTCAGGAGCGCCATTCCTTTTGTTTTGACGCTGCAAAGATAGGGAGTCCAAACGGCATAACAAATTACATCCGATTACATTTAAAGCGTAATCGGATGTAATCTAAATTGTCCCAAAAAGGCAAAAATGTGGCCTACAGATATCTGTAAGCCACATTACATAGTAGTGTAATCAATGTAATCTACTACCTCATTTTTTACGATCATTTGGCCAGAATGCGCTTCACGATCTCATCATATTCGCCAAAACGCACACTTTCCACGGCATTGTTATATGATATACGGAGATTCTTCAGACCCCATTTTTTTTCGGCCCAAATCCACTTTCTTGATACACCGAGTTCAGCGGATACCATATCTGTCCATACAGCTATCAGTTCTCTGGGCACATCCTCCTTCCAAGCATGGTCCTCATCCATCAGACCCTCACGTACAGTATTCTCTAAAATCTCTATCTCGCGCTGCTTATTTGTACGGTCCTTGACCATGGCTTTGATCTCGCGGAGCGGAAGAGACTTCGACTTCTTAATCACCTTATCCACTACACCAATTATCTCGGGTTCAACTCCTTCGGGGAAAGTAATAACGGAATAGTCTGGATTGGCTGGACAAAGCAATATCGCATCTTTATCACGATACAGGTATTTGATTGTGTAGTCATTCTCGTATCGAGCCAACACCATATCGCCCGAACTTGGTACTATGCGAGGTTCGATCAATATAGTATCCCCATCCTCGATGCCCGCATCTATCATCGAATCTCCATGAGCCATCACTCCCAGATATCCGCCCTTACGCAGGTTCATAAACTCACGGAGCGACTCTTGCTCATCGGTGTAGTCTCCAATGTCGGTAAAAATGCCACAGGCAATGCTGTTGTCCACACTTGTGATAGTCATTTCATCATCGACCTCTATATAGTAGAGGGTATTGTAATCGAGTTGCATATTATTATTGGTTTTGAGTGTTAATTTTTTTTGCGATGCCAAAGATACACAATTTCTCAATAGGTTGTACAAAAATATAGCCCCAAATTGCTTCTACCCACGTTTTTTCCTCTTTTTCACGCAGATTTTTGCAATTTGAGGGCGAAAAAGGTGGCAAGATTCACATCGAACCTTGCCACCCTTATGTTTGTATTGTTTTGTACAGGGCTTACCTATTACAGGCCGAAACCAGCGGCATTGTACATCACGCCATCCTTCTCCAGGATGAGGCGGCCATTCTCCAATCGCTTGGCTGCTTTGCCCGAAGCTTTGTCCATGGCATGGATGTCGTCGATGCTGGTGGTCGCATCTTCTACAATGGTTCCGAACTCCTTCCACACATCGGCTGCTTCATATTTCTCTTTGCAGCCAGG
>JAUNCV010000037.1 GCA_030526445.1 Bacteroidales bacterium
CCCGTTCAGTCAGACAGCGAACAAACGGCAGAACAGCCTGAGCAAATAGAAGATTCGCGCCCGATTGCAGAACAGCCAGAGAAGACGAAGATCTCTCAGCAAAATTCGAAAAAAGGACTGTGGGCTGGTGTTGTATGCGCATTGCTGATTGTGGGAATATTTGTTGGTTGGATGTTACTGAGCAACAGGCAACAGCCGCCAGAGACACAACCCGTAATTGCAGCCCAACCACAGATAGAAGAGGTTACACTAAACGACTCTATAGCAGAAGAAGTTGATGCTGATTCAAGCCTCCTTTGCACACAGCAAGAGGCAGAAAGTGCAGCCAAAGACACTATTGTTCAAGAAAAAATCTCCATTGAGCAAGAAAAAACAGCACATGCAACAAAAGACGTGCAAACGGAACCAGCTGAGCGCCCTAAAGAGGAACAAATCTTGCACAACCCAGACGGAACACCAACCATAGTTTCTCTTGGAGCAGGAGAACGTCTCACATTGCTGTCAGAACGACTTTATGGAGACAAGAACTTCTGGGGGTATATATATGAAGTTAATGCTTTTCAGATACCCAACCCAAACGTTGTTTCGAGCAAACTAAAGTTGTATCTGCCCGATGCTGTGTACTATCATATTGACGCACAAGATCCTGCCTCGGTAAAACGAGCTAGGCAGAAGCAACATGAAATTCTCCAGAAAATAAGACAATAACACATTATTTGTGTATTTATAAATCTTCAATAATATAATTTCTGTGAATACTGTATATTGTATTGTAGGTCCCTCTGGCGTAGGCAAAACTACCGCTGTAGAGTGGGCATCGAAGGCCTTGAACATTGGCGTGGTGCGTTCGTACACAACTCGCCCAATGCGTCCTGGTGAAGTGGATGGAATTGATCATATTTTTGTGAATTGCGAGGATATGCCCGAACGTTCGGAGATGGCAGCCTATACATATTTTGGCGGCAACCACTATTGGGCCACCATGAAGCAATGCACCGAAAATGATGTTTTTTATGTTATTGACGAAAAAGGTCTTTTCGAACTGCAGGAAAAGATAGGAAACAAAGCTCGTGTGGTGACAATCTATATCACTGGTGAACGTGAGACCGAAACAGAACGAGCAAACCGAGATCAGGAACGCATCGTTATCCCTCGCGAGAAATATGATGTTGTTATTGAGAACAATGGATCACTTGAATCGTTTCTTTATCAGTTTACAAAAGAAGTGGAAAAACTCAAATCGCCACTTTGATATAACTCATAAACAGTGAAACATCTTGTAAGAATTATCACTTTCCTGTGCCAATTACTGGTGGGATTTACTTTTGTATTGAGCGGACTAAGCAAAGTTATTGACCCCATAGGCACAAGCATCAAACTGAATGAATATTTCATGCACTTTGGGCTTCAGTTTCTTAGCAACTGGAGCCTATTAGTTGCATGGATCATTGCTATTGGCGAGTTCGTATTGGGCTTTTATATGGCCATCGGATTCAGAAGGAAACTCACTCTGAGAGTGATTTCTTTTGTGATGGCTATATTCACGCCATTGACTCTCTATTTAGCGCTCAAAAATCCAGTAGATGACTGTGGTTGTTTTGGAGATGTCATTGTGCTGAGCAACTGGCAAACTTTCGCCAAGAATCTGGTCATTTCGGCAATGATAGTATGGCTCATCTACCACAAACGATACACAATACGCATGCTTGGACGAGCGGCTTTCACGTTTTACATCTATGGAGTCATCGCCGTAGCCATCACGCTTGCCGCTATCGGCACATGGCGTTTGCCGTATATTGATTTCCGTCCCTTCAGACCAGGAGTTGACCTTCACACAGTACTAACATCGGCTGAGGTGAGCTCTGATTACTATTGCATTTACGAGCGAGGCAATGAGCGAAAGAAATTTCATTTGGACAGCATTCCTGACGAGTCAGAAAACTGGGTATTTGTTGAGGTATGCGAACCGGAGAACACCGCCTCACCCGAAGATGCAGGCAAAGAGCAATTTGCCGACCTAAACTTCTATGCTCTAAACATAGAAAATGAAGATGTTACCAAAGAAATCATCGAACAAGAAGGCTACACACTCTTGTTGCTTTCTCCCAATTTGCGCGAAGCATCGGAACATTATATCGATCGAATCGAGATTTTATACGAATACGCTATCGAAAATAACTATAAGTTCTATTGTCTAACCCTCAATGACAGTACGGCCATAGAACAATGGCGTTTACGCACTGGAGCCGAATATGAGATGCTCTTTTCAGATGCTGCTATCATCGAGACTATGATAAGATCAAATCCTGGTTTCATGCTGCTGAAAGATGGCGTAGTTCTTTGGAAATCACACTTAGCCGACATCGATATAGAGGGGCTGACATCTGCAAAGTTAAGTGAGCATAGTTTGGGACAAATCAATCCCATCAACCGCAAAAATCGTGTTTTTTGGATTATTCTTTGGTTGGTTGCTCCACTTATTGTATATTTGCCGCTGCAAGTTGTAAAAAACTTTTTACTAAACAAAATAAACAAGAAAAAAAATGAGAAAGAAAATCGTTGCCGGTAACTGGAAAATGAACACCACTCTCCAGGAAGGCGTAGCTCTCGCTGAGGGTCTCAAGGCAGCCCTCGAGGGCAAGCAGGTTAACTGCGATGTTGTAGTTTGCACCCCATTCATCTCTGTAGCTTCTGTAGTAAAGGCTGTTGAGGGTTCTGTAATCGGTGTTGGTGCTGAGGATTGCTCTGCACACACTTCTGGTGCATACACTGGCGAGGTTGCTGCTAACATGGTTGCTTCTACCGGTGCTAAGTATGTTATCCTTGGTCACTCAGAGCGTCGTCAGTATCATGGCGAGAACAACGAGATCCTCGTTGAGAAGCTCAACCAGGCTTTGGCTAACGGTCTTACCCCAATCTTCTGCGTTGGTGAGGTTAAGGAGGAGCGTGAGAATGGCACCTTCAAGGCAGTTATCGAGGGCCAGATGGAGGCAATGTACACCCTTTCAGCTGAGGACTTCGCTAAGTGTGTTGTAGCATACGAGCCAGTTTGGGCTATCGGTACTGGTCTGACCGCTACCAGCGAGCAGGCTCAGGAGGTTCACGCTTTCATTCGTGCTTCTATCGCTGCTAAGTACAATGCAGAGGTTGCTGATAACACCTCTATTCTCTATGGTGGTTCATGCAAGGGCTCAAATGCTCCTGAGCTCTTCGCTCAGCCTGACATCGACGGCGGCTTGATCGGTGGTGCAGCTCTCAAGGTTGACACCTTCATGCCTATCATCGAGGCTTGGAAGTAATTTGAAGATAATGAAGAAAAGCTTAACAGCTATCATACTACTGGCACTGCCAGTATTCGGTTGGTCGCAGAGCGGGGTCCGAAAGACCTCGATCTGCGATCAATTACGTCAAAGCAACAGGGTAACAATACATCACGACAGCCGTCTCGAAGCCTTGTTAACACGCGAAGCCAAGGTATATAATGCAGCATCACATCTGCAAACCAACAAGCAAGGCAATCAAGTGCTTTATGTGCAAGGATATCGAGTACGAGTTTTCTCTGGTAACAAACAAGTAGCTTCGCGCAATGAAGCGCTGAAAATTGAGGCTGATTTAAAAGCCTACAATCCAGAACTCGAAACCTACGTGCTCTTCAAATCTCCAAACTGGCGACTGTTAGTAGGCAATTTCCGAACTCGCGAGGAGGCGACCGCACTTTATCGATTATTAAAAAAGCAGTTCCCAGTTTATGGACAAGAGATGTTTGTCGTAAAAGAGCAAATTGAAATTCCTATAGGTATTGTAGCCAAGTAAAATTATTCTTAGAAAATATGTATATGGACAACGAAGAAATCCTGAATCAGATGGCTGCCAATGTACATGGTATGCTTGAACTTATTGGAGAAGACACCGCACGCGAAGGATTAGTAAAAACGCCTATGCGTGTAGCAAAATCGATACAATTTCTGATGCAAGGCTACAAACAAGACCCTGCCCAGATTCTTCGTTCTGCAATGTTTCTTGAAGACTATCAACAGATGGTCATAGTAAAGGACATAGACTTTTATAGCCTATGCGAACACCATATGCTCCCATTCTTTGGCAAGGTACATGTTGCTTATATACCCAACAAGCATATCGTGGGCCTTTCGAAGATTCCTCGCGTGGTTGAAGCATTTGCACGCCGACTTCAGGTGCAAGAGCGACTCACGAAACAAATTAGAGAATGCATACAAGAAACACTTAACCCTATGGGTGTCATGGTAGTCATAGAGGCTCGCCACCTGTGTGTGCAAATGCGTGGTGTAGAATCACAAAATGCGATTACTACGACAAGTGATTTCTGTGGTGCTTTCAATGAAATTCGCACACGACAAGAGTTCCTGAGTCTTATCCACAGTAACCGTTAATATTACACAATTTATAGTGTCGAAAAATGTTTACTCTGCCACCATTGCCACCCACAGAACAGATAGTCGATATACGCCCAATTGACTTTGAAATACAGGCACCAAACACAGATGCCGACGTTCTTAAGGCATTAGTGTCAGAGTTATTTGGTATAGTACTAAATTCAGAGCATCGTCTTCTCTCAATTCATCCTAACTTTCCAGATAGCTGGAAGACCGAAGACCTCTCTCTTTCGACCAAAGATTTTGATTTCACTGTCTCTTGGAAAGAAGAAGCCTGTACTTGGTCATTTGAAAGCTTCGGCCCCTACGCAGAACGCTATGACAGCATAATTGTTTATGCTCCCGTAGGCACTCTTTTTGAGGGAGAACTATCGGATACTGATGAAACGAGAATAGTATATATCAATACCACAGAACCTGAAGAAAAAGCAAATACTGAAACCCACAAGTTAACTCGCAAAGAGCGAAAAGAACTTAAAAAACAAAAAAAGAACAACCGAAAGAGAGGGAAAAAATGACGCTAAAAGATATTAAGTGTGGACATACTGCCAAGATCATCACCGTGGGTGGTGAAGGTGCATTACGCCAACATTTGCTTGACATGGGCTTGATTCCTGATGTTGAAGTAACGGTAGTTAAATATGCACCAATGGGTGATCCAATTCAAGTGCGATTGCATGGATATGAGCTCACACTTCGTCTTTCAGAAGCAGAACAACTTGAAGTCTCTCTTGATAAGCCTCAAGAAGCGCCTCCTACATTAGAAATTCCAAGAATAGAACATCCAGGTTTGGGAGAGCCACATCTTTCAGCTGCAGAACGTGCAAACGAGAATCCACTGCCAAAAGGCGAAATATTGACTTTCGCTTTAGTAGGAAATCAGAATTGTGGCAAAACAACTCTCTTCAATCAGCTCACGGGCTCAAACCAACATGTCGGAAACTTTCCAGGAGTAACGGTAGATCAAAAATCAGGTCCACTTAGAGGCTATGCAGACACAGTAATCGTCGATTTACCAGGAATCTACTCTTTATCACCCTACACTGCAGAAGAGAGGGTATCTCGTAAATATATCTTAGAAGAGCATCCAAAAGGACTCATTAACATTGTAGATGCAACCAATATTGAGCGAAACCTTTACCTTACCATGCAGCTCATGGAGCTTGGTATACCGATGGTTCTTGCTCTCAATATGATGGATGAAATGGAAGGCAATGGTGGCACGGTGATCATAAACCAAATGGAGGCTGCCCTTGGCATTCCTGTAGTTCCTATTTCTGCTGCTAAAAATCAAGGCATTGAAGAATTGATAGAGCACGCAATGCATGTAGCCAGATATCAAGAAGCCCCTCGTCGTCAAGATTTCTGCGACCCACAGGATCACGGAGGAGCAGTTCATCGCTGTCTGCACGCTTTAATGCATCTGATTGAAGATCACGCAGATAAATCTGGTATTCCTATTCGCTTTGCTGCTAGCAAAATAGCAGAAGGAGATGTTCACATTTTCGAATCTCTACAACTTGATTCAAACGAGCAAGCAACCGTACGCCACATTCTTCGACAACTAGAACAAGAACGTGGCATGGATTGTGCTGCAGCTATGGCAGAAATGCGATTTGCTTTTATCAAGTCTCTTTGTCGCAAATGCGTTGTCAAACCCAAACGCAGCAGAGAGCACGTCAGAAGTCTTCGCATAGACAGAATTCTCACTGGCAAATTTACCGCCATTCCTTCGTTTCTCTTGATTCTAAGCATCATTTTTTGGCTCACTTTTCAAAGCTTAGGTGCTTGGCTCCAAGGGCTGGTTGAAACAGGTGTGGATGCTATCACTGACCTTGCAGACTTGTGGCTGACACAACTCAATGTAAACGAAGCAGTACACTCACTCATAATCGAAGGTGTGTTTGCAGGCGTAGGATCAGTAGTTAGTTTCCTCCCGTTCATCGTACTGTTGTTTTTCTTTCTTTCCATGCTTGAAGACAGCGGTTACATGGCACGCATTGCCTTTGTGAGCGATAGTTTATTAAGACGTATTGGACTTTCTGGTAGAAGTATTGTCCCTATGCTTATAGGCTTTGGATGTTCCGTTCCTTCAGTGATGGCATCACGCACTCTTCCTTCAGTTCGAGATAGACGACTCACCATCCTGCTAACTCCATTCATGAGCTGCACGGCAAAAGTTGCTATTTATGTTTATTTAGCAAGGCCGTTCTTTGGAACAAATTCATGGCTTGTGATGATTTTCCTCTACGCATTAGGCATAACAGTTGGCATATTTGTAGCCTATATTGCTAAAAAATGCATGAAGGGAGAGGCTGTTCCTTTTGTCATGGAACTTCCTAACTATCGCTTGCCAAGTTTGCGAAACACAGGAATGTTGCTGTGGGAAAAAAGTTGTGACTTTTTGGAGCGTGCTTTTACAGTAATTTTCGTTGCTTCGATCATAATCTGGTTTCTCCAACATTTCAATTTTATGCTTCAAATGGTAGAACCAACCAGTACAGAATCTATTCTGGCGTCAGTTTCAAATTGGGTTTCACCCATTTTTTCACCATTAGGGTTTGGAGATTGGCGTACTACTGTGGCTCTCATTTCAGGCTTCATGGCCAAAGAAAGTTTTGTAAGCACACTTGATACCTTATTGGCAGGTGTGCCAATTACTGCACTATTTAGTAAGGCTTCAGCACTTTCTATATTGGTTTTCTGTTTGCTATATACACCTTGTGTAGCAGCCATAGCCGCTATTCGAAGAGAATTAGGTAATAGATATGCACTCTTCACTGTTTGCTTTCAATGTACGATTGCATGGATTATAGCGTGGGCTTTTTACTTGGCAATTAATCTGTTTATGATTTGATTGCAGAAAACAATTCATTCAAAAAAACTATAATTCTTTTAAGTTTTGAACCTTGCTAGCGTCATCCTTTTATCAATTGTAATAGGATTATTCATCTATTCACTACGGCTCATCGTTCGGAAAAACAAGCGAGGAGGCTGCGGGTCGTGCCATGGAAACTGCAATGGCTGCTCGTTGAGTTCCCAAAGTACGTCGGCAAAACGAAATGCCAAATCAAGATCGTGAGTAGATAGAAGAATGCCTTTCTTATGATTGTGTGCTAATTGTCGCAGTCTATCCATCATATCCTCTTTACTTGAATAATCGAGAAAAGCTGTTGGCTCATCAAGAAACAAATAATCACCTCCCTGAGCCAACGCACGAGCAACCATCACTTTCTGCTTCTCTCCGTCGCTTAAAGTGGCAAAATTTCGATGAGCAAGATGCGAAATACCAAGCATAGAAATTGATTTGTCTATCACATCTATGTCGTTCTCTTGAGACGAACAAAGAGTACCCATATAAGGCAAACGTCCGTAACTCACCATCTCCTGAACAGTCGTATTCTGCAAATTTGGAGTCTGTGTTGACACGATTGAACACGAAGCTGCTGTTAGCGTACCAGACAATGGTTCCTGTATTCCAGCCAAAGTTCGAAGAAGCGTACTTTTGCCCGTTCCATTGCGTCCTATCAAACAGACAAAACTACCTAAACATAATTCCGCATCGATAGCATCAACTATCGGTGCGGAATCTTTATATCCAATCTGAAGGTTTTTAAGAACCATGCTTTCTTGTTTGATTGAGAATTATAGAATCTCTTTGCTTGCCTTTTTCCCACCATTCAGTAGGAATTACTTGCCAATCTCCTCGCAAAGCAGGAGTGATTGGTGTATGTCTCTGAATATAGTCTGCAATGTGGCGACGCACATCAATATTCTTAGTAATAATAGTTCTTGACTCAAGGATTGAATCGTTCCAACCCAATCCCTCAGGTATGAACTGACCACCACCAGAATACTGATAACTATTGATTGCGACTGAATATAGTTTCTGAGGATCAATAGGCTCACCATTGCTGAGACTTAATATCTTGACACGCTGTCCTTCTGGCTTACTAACATCAACAGTGTAACGAACTCCTGCAGCCGAAGTAAAGTTGAAAGAAAAAGTCTTTAGTTTCGGTCCATAGCCATTATACTGAATTTGGCCATCCTCGTCAAAATCAAAATTCAGCAAATGATCATTTGCAGAGGTCATAGTATTGAACTGACGATTATAACCAAATTCAAGATACTGACGAATTTCATCTGCCGTCATGTTTACTTTGAAGAGAAGGTTCTCGTACTTATATAAAGTAAACAGATGACGCATGGATATTGGTCCTTTTTCAACAACAGCTGTGCGAGAAAGCACAGATGCAAATGAAACATCTGAGCGACTTGCCCACAACTGAGCTTCATGAATGAGATCCATGAAAGCACTAGGTCCGAACATTGCGTCCTCACAGAATATAGAGTCTGTCAGTTCTCCAACAGGTTCATCAACAAAACGATTAGTTGCCTGAACATAGGGCAAAGTGGCAGAATCAAAATCTGTATCTGGACCGAAGTCCGCCATTGCTACCATTTGAGGCTTCATCACTTTCTTGTATCCACCATCTTCTTGACGACTGAAGTGAATATCAACACGACCTATGTAACGAGCCTGGGTTTGAGCATCAATAATTAGAACACTGTCTCCAGAAACATTGGCTACATTGAGGATATTCAGTGCATGATCATGTCCTGCTAAACAAAGGTCAAAACCTGGGACTTTGACGGCAGCAGGTACTGTACCATTTTCGTTGCAATAAGAATCCATATCATCGCCATTAACCGTATAGTCAACACCAGCATGGAAAAGGCCAATCAAAAGATCAGGATTTTCATTCTCCTTAATGATAGGAATCCAAGTTTGAGCACATTCTACCATATCCTGAAACTCAAGATTCGGCCACAAAGACTTTGGAAGCCATGCATCAATTTTAGGGGTTATCATTCCTAAAACCGCAATCTTAAGTCCTTTCTTCTTGAAAGTAGTATAAGGTGTGAACATGGGTTGACCAGTTCGCACATCAATAGCATTAGCAGCAAGCCAAGGCATATCGAACTGACGACGAAGGCGTCCATTATACACCTCTTCTCCAGTTTCTATCTCATGATTACCCACAGCAATTGCATCATACTGAAGATCATTGAAGACCTTTGCAGCCAAATGTTCAGAATGAGTTGCTATGTAGTTATAGTAATACACAGAAGGCTGTCCCTGAAGAAAATCACCTGCATCAAGCAAGATTACTCGTTCGGCATCAGAAAGGCGCTCCTGCTTAACATAGGTAGCCACTTGTGCCAATGAAGTTTTGGCTGGCGCATTCTGATTAATATCCCAACTAAGCATGGCTCCATGCAAATCTGTAGTATAAAGTAATACCAAATCAGCCTCTTCAGGTTTAGGTGTACAAGCACCAATCAAAAGAGAAATGCACGCAGCAAAATGCCAAAATATACGTTTCATACAGATGTGAAGATTTCGTAAAATGCGATTTAACAACGAAGATTAGTAAAACAATCTTCCTTTTCAAACGAATTTCTTTACCTCTTCCATAATTCGATCTGCAGTTTCCTGTGCAAGTGCTTCAGTTGCAGCTTCTGCATAAACACGAATAATAGGTTCTGTATTTGAGGCACGAAGATGCACCCATCGGTCAGCAAAATCAATCTTAACTCCGTCAATATCTGTAATTTCTACATCATTCAACTTGCTATATTGTTCCTTTACAGTAGCAAGAAGCTTTTTAATATCTGTATCTGGAGTCAAATCAATACGCTGCTTTGCTATGCAATATGGAGGATATGTAGCGCGAAGTTGACTAACAGTCAAACTAGGGTTCTCTTGTCTTAATTTGGCAAGATTAGTAAGGAAAAGAGCGATACCGACAAGAGCATCACGACCATAATGCAGCTCTGGATAGATTACACCGCCATTTCCTTCTCCACCAATCACTGCATTGGTCTCCTTCATCTTTGTAGTAACATTCACTTCACCAACAGCTGCAGCATTGTAAACGCCACCACGAGAACGAGTAACATCACGAAGGGCTCGACTAGAAGAGAGATTTGAACATGTGTTACCTGGAGTGTGCTGTAACACATAGTCGGCACACGAAACAAGAGTATATTCCTCACCGAACATCGAGCCATCTTCATTGATTATCGCCAAACGATCAACGTCAGGATCAACGACAAAACCTACATCAACCTTCTTTTGACGCATAGCTTCAGAAATTTGTGTAAGATTTTGAGGAATTGGTTCAGGAGTATGAGCGAACTGTCCAGTTGGATTGCAGTTAAGCTGGTGAATCTGGCGCACACCCAATGCCTCTAACAAGGCTGGAATAACAACACCTCCGACAGAGTTCACAGCATCGACCATCACACTAAACTTAGCCTTACGGATAGCCTCAACATCAACCAATTTAAGTTTGAGAACCTCCTCAATGTGGTAGTTAGTATAGTCTTTCTTAATTATATGACCAAGTTTGTCGACAGGAGCATAATCAAATTCACCCTTTTCGGCATAAGCAAGAACGCGTTCACCTGTAACCTTATCAAAGAATTCACCATCGCTATTCAGCAACTTCAAAGCATTCCACTGAATTGGATTATGACTTGCGGTAAGGATGAGGCCTCCGTCAGCATTTTCTGCTGTGACAGCTATTTCTGTTGTTGGAGTGGTTGCAAGACCAATGTTAATAACATCGAAGCCCATGCCAACAAGAGTACCGCTCACACAAAGGTAAAGCATTTCGCCAGAAAGACGTGCATCTCGGCCCACAACAATTTTACCTTTTTTTGAAGGACCAATTTTCTCGCGAATAACAGTTGCATATGCAGCAGTAAATTTGCAGATATCAAGAGGATTAAGGCCTTCTCCCGCCTGTCCGCCGATTGTACCACGAATACCCGATATAGATTTGATAAGTGACATATTTTTATGATGTTATTTTATCACCTCGTAATAAAAAGGAAGTGAAAATAATTTAATAATAAACTTTATCCTTGAACTTTAACTGAAAAGAAAGAATCATGAAGTCTCTATTTATTGTGGCAAATAGTTAGGTCTTTTGTACAAAATATCGCCATAATAAAAAGTATAATAATAGCTTTGGAACTGTGTATCTGCTAGCGAAAATGGGCATATGATTGCAGCTCGTCCACCTTCCCAAAGATAGCGAAGAGGAAATCCCAGACCGCCAGAAGTACACTCATAACTAGAACCAGTGCCATAGTAATTGCCATAATAAGTTGTTGCATAATAGTTGGTCTGCCAATTATACACAATCATATAGCTATTTGGGTCTAAATTGTCGCCTTTTGTCTGTTTCTCTGGGTCAAGAGAATAATCAAAATCAGTAAGCAAAAAGAGACTGTCATAACGAACCATAGCATTATGCGAAACACGGAACTTTTTCTTGCTTCGCATAGCATTTCGAAGCTGCTCTTCGTCATTATAATCAGTTACGCCATCTTCACCCCAATCAAGAATACAGAAGTAAAGACGCTTAAAATCACTTTCGTTAAAAGTGTACCACTTTCCTAATTCAATAAACTGACATGGGTGTACACTATCATTAAGTATACGTTCTGTTGTTACATCGAGCCAGTTTTTACCCTTTGTGGTAATATGTCCAAATTCGATGTTAAAAGGGTTGTTCTTAATCCAATCGTTAATAGAGTGCTCTTCGCTTCTCACCAAATCAGCATACGATTTAGTATCTTTACACGACGAGCACCAGAGGCAAACTGAGACAATGGCACTAATGGCCAGAAGTATTTTTTTCATTCTATTATTTTTTTCTAACGTGCGCAAAAATACACTTTTTTTCTCACATTCCCAACTTTTGAACTTCGAATAACATTTTTTTAATACAAATAAATAAAAATCCCCACCAATTTGGCGGGGACTGTTACTAATATTATTATTAATAATGTATGTATATTACAAAAAGATGTTACAATTCGTCATCTGCATAGCCATAGTCTGTTGCAGCAATTCCTTCGTAACTAAAAATTTCTTCTTCCCTAAAGAATCGTTTCAATTCGACTGAAGCACTTTCGAGCGAATCACTTGCATGAACAATATTCTGCTGTCCGCTCATAGAGAGATCACCTCGAATTGTTCCAGGCAGAGCTTTTCGGCCATTTGTAGCACCAGCCAACTGTCGTACTACATCTACAGCTCCAACTCCCTCCAAGCACAATGCAATGACAGGAGTTCGTGTCATAGAGAGTTTGAGACCAGGAAAGAAAGGACGATCTGCCAAATGAGAATAATGTTCATTCAAAATTTCGTCGGTGAGTTGCATCATCTTCATGCCGGCAATTTTGAGACCTTTCTGTTCAAAACGTTTAATTACTTCGCCTGCCAATCCACGTTGCAGAGTTACAGGCTTTAGGAGTACAAGTGTTCTTTCCATGAATAAATGTGTTATGAAATTTGCCACAAAAATATAATATTTCTATGAAAGAAACAAATAATCATAAACATTTTTATAAAAAGACATGAAAATATCACAATATATTCATCAGAGCAAGACTATACGAACGATTTTCACATAGTATTTTTAAAAATTCCCGAGCAGAACGCTTCATGTATTTATCTTTCAAAACATGATATGCTCCTTCCATCTCTGTCCCAGGTTCGTCTAACTTCAAAGACTTGATACCTGGAGTAGAATTCACAGCGGCGCCACTCAAAACAGTTACCAATTTATTTGATGATTTAACTAAGGTCGTAAGGACTCTCACCTCATTACTCTCGATTCCTGATTCAAACTTATAATTACGATTGTCAATAATCCGATCAAAAAGAATACGCGCTTGCAAACCTTTTGCAGGCAAAGCCCAAGGGTACTGTTCCAATTCGGCCAAAGTAATTTTATCCTTCACAGCCAAAGGATGCGATTCAGAAACAGCAACAGCTAGATGATTATCGAAGAGAATATGAGATTCTACATCTGGATAATTTCCCAAAGGTTTATAACTAAGAGCAATATCTACAGATTCATTTTGAACCATTTTCAGCAAAGTGGTCATAGAATAGCAACAAATGCTCATTTTAATACCAGGATGCTTTCTCATAAACATGAGAACCGTTTCCTTCAAAAATGGAAGAAATGAATAAGTAGAACCGATAATCAGCTCTCCTTCACTAAGACCCTGCACGTCTCTAATCTTTTCGATACAGTCGTTTGCTGCAGACAAAGTACGCTCTGCCTGAGGAAGAAAGGCATTGCCCACATCTGTAAGTCTAACATGATGCGAATCACGTAGAAACAATTCTACGCCCAATGAACCTTCTAACTGCTTGATCTGCTGAGAAAGTGTACTTTGAGAAATATTCAATTCACGAGCCGCTTCACTAAAGTTTTTTAATTTTGCAACTTTAACAAAATAGCGTAATTGACGGAGTTCCATGCGGAGAAAAAGGTTAAAATAAGTTATAAACGTATGTGATAGTCAAAAAAAACATCTCAAAGATTACTCTATGAGATGTTTTGTAGCGCCTACGGGACTCGAACCCGTGTACCCGGCGTGAGAGGCCGGTATCCT